>JAAWDI010000028.1 GCA_022793685.1 Oscillospiraceae bacterium | reverse complement strand
GAATACACCTACCGCATTTATAACTCCCGCATCCGCAACGCTTTTTTCGTTAACCGTGCGTGGTTCTATCCCAAACATCTGGACGAGGCGGTCATGCGGCGAGCGGGCAGCCACTTTGTGGGCACCCATGACTTCGCCGCCGTGCGCAGCGTCGGCACCGAAACCCGCACCACGGTGCGCACCGTCCACTACTTCGAGGTGGAGCGCAAGGGCGACCTCATCGAATGCAGGGTGTGCGCCGACGGATTTCTTTACAACATGGTGCGCGCCATGGTGGGAACGGTGGTTTACGCCGCCGAGGGCAAATTCCCTCCCGACGCCGTGGCCGACATTCTGCTGTCCAAAAACCGCACCGCCGCCGGACCGACGGTTCCCCCCGGCGGGCTGTACATGACTAAGCTGTGGTATCAAGAAGATGTTCTGTAAAACGGGAAGGAGGCGTATTCATGAACAGGCCCCGTGAAGATGCGGAGGCCGCCTCAAAAAAGCGGCCCAACCTCTTTCTGCGCTCTGTGCTGTTCCTCGTCACCTTTGCTCTGGTGGCAGGCGCAGTGGTGCTGGTGGTCTTTCGCGACAAGCTGAACATTGACGCCTTCCGCCGTTCCCTCACCTACCACACCATCACCGCCAACGAGGACGGCCAGGCAGAGCTTATCACCCACCCCGGCGGCTCTAAGGTGGACTTTGCCGCCCTGGGCGACGCTTACCTCATCTGTTCCTCCACCGGCATCCGGCTTTACACCGCCGGCGGCACGCAATTTTATGAGCGGGTCGCCAGTATGGAGCACCCCTCCCTCACCGCTGGGAATGTGCTGGCCGCAGTTTACAACGTGGGCGGAGATTCCGTGTACGTTTATAACAGCAAGGAGGAGTGCGCCGTCCTCAGCACGGACGGCGACCACAGCATTCTCTCCGCCCGTATGAACCCTTCCGGTTATCTGGCGGTCACGGCGGAAGCGTCCGGGTATAAGGCCGCCGTCACCGTTTACAGCCCCAAGCAGGAAAAACGGATGCAGCTCAACTTCTCCAGCGCGTTCGTCATGGACGCCGCCGTGTCCTCCGGTGACCGCGGCGTTGCTGTGGTCACGCTGGGACAGGAAAACGGCGCGTTTGAAAGCCGCCTGAACCTCTACACGCTGGACAGCGAGGAGGCCGCCCTCAACGTTTCTTTGGGCAACACCACCGTGCTCGACCTCAGGTATGACGACAGCCTTGTTTGGACGGTGGGAGAAAGCGCCCTGGTCACCACCGCAGTCTCTAACGGCGAGCAGCACCGTTATGACTTTTCCGGACTGTACCTCAAGGATTTCTCTCTGGGCGGAGACGACTTTGCCGCCCTTCTTCTGGGCCGTTATCGGGCCGGAAGCTCTTCCGACCTGATTGTAGTGAATCAAAACGGCGAGGAACGTACCCGTCTGGCCCTCAGCGAGCAGGTGCGCTCTATCTCCGCCTCCGGGCGCTATATCGCCGTGCTCACCGCCGACCGGCTCACCATCTATACCGCCAATGACTTGGAGGTGTACAGCACGCTGTCTGACCTGCAAAGCATCCGCAGCGTGGTCATGCGCGCCGACGGCTCTGCAATTCTGGTGGGCGGCTCTACCGCCAAGCTGTACCTCCCCTCCTGACCGTTTCTCCCTTGAAAGGAGCTGATGACCATGGCCGCTTTGGCCCCATGGATTTTTGACGGCGCATTCCTTGCCGTGCTTCTCATTTTTCTGATTTTGGGCGCAAAGCGGGGCTTTGTCCTGACGCTTTGTTCCCTGCTTGCAGTATTCGTGGCCTTCGGCGGCGCCACCTTCGCCGCACGAACGCTGTCCCCCAAGGTGGGGGCCGCCATTCAGCCCAAAATTCAGCAGACGCTGGAACAGCGGCTGAACGACGAATTGCACGGCGCTGTTGACGGCATACCCACACAGGCTCCCGGCGATTTGGACGCCTCCCCCGCACCCTCGCCCACACCTGCCGCGCCGCCCTATAATGCTCCCACCGGCGGAGATGAGGACGGCCTCGGCTCTGTGCTGGATGCTATCCGCGGCCTTGGCTTCTATGAGGCGGTGGTGGATTCTATCCGCGATTCGGTGGAAGAGGGCCTTGGGCAGGCTGCGTCGTCTGTGGCCGCGTCGGCAGCGGCAGAACTGGCGGCTTCCATCGCCTATCTGGTTCTGTTCATCGTCTTTTTCATTCTGATTTTGCTGGCATGGCTGCTGTTGAGCCACGTCCTTGACCTGGTGGCCCGCCTGCCAGTGCTCAGCACCCTCAATCGGGTGGGCGGGGCGCTCATCGGGCTGGCAAAAGGCTGTATTATCCTGTTTGTCGCGGCTTTCATCCTGCAATTCTCCGGCAATCTCATTCCGGAAGCTGTGGCGCGGCAGACCATTTTGCTCAATTTCTTTCTGACCGCCAACCCCATCACAGCCTTTTTCGGGTTGTAAATCCGCAAAATGCAGGTATTTCCCTCCGGTGTACGGTAAAAAATTCACACCCTGTTCACAATTCTGTGCTATGCTTTCCCCCAACCCCGAAAGGAGCTGAATCGAAATGAATCCAATGTTGTGCACCCGGTGCCATAAAAATATTGCCGTCGTGTTTGTCACACGTTTTGAAAACGGCGAGTCGAAAAACGAAGGCTTGTGTCTGAAGTGCGCTAAAGAGCTTGGTATCAAGCCTGTGGAGGATATGATGCAGAAAATGGGCATCTCTGACGACGACCTGGACAACCTGTCCGGCGAAATGATGTCCGCTCTGCAAAGCGCCGCCTCCGGCATGGAGGGCCTCATCCCCCAAGACGCAGACCAGGACGCTTCTGACGACAACCCTGCCGAGGAGGACGAGGGCCGCACGGCCACCTTCCCGTTCCTCAACAAGCTGATGGGCAGTATGCCCCCCTTGGGCGGCGGCCCCACCCCCAATCCCAACTGGGAAGCCGGCGCTCAGGCACAGCGGGAAGCAACCGCGCAGAACGGCCGGAAAAAGCGCAAGTTTTTGGACACCTACTGCATTTCTCTCACCGACCGTGCCGCCGAAGGCAAGCTGGATAAAATTGTAGGCCGTGAGCAGGAACTTCAGCGGGTGGTGCAGATTTTGAACCGCCGCCAGAAGAACAACCCCTGTCTTATCGGCGAGCCGGGCGTGGGCAAAACCGCCATTGCGGAGGGACTCGCTCTGAAAATACAAAACGGTGATGTGCCCTACAAGCTGCGGGACAAGGAGGTGCACCTGCTGGACCTGACCAGCCTTGTAGCAGGCACCCAGTTCCGCGGACAGTTTGAAAGCCGCATGAAGGGCCTTATCGAAGAGGTTAAGCGGCTGGGCAACATCATTCTGGTCATTGACGAGGTGCACAATCTGGTGGGCGCAGGCGACGCAGAGGGCAGCATGAACGCCGCCAACATCCTGAAGCCCGCCCTCTCCCGCGGCGAGATACAGGTCATCGGCGCCACCACCCTCACCGAATACCGCAAGCACATCGAAAAGGACACCGCGCTGGAGCGCCGGTTCCAGCCCGTCATTGTGGAGGAGCCGTCCATCGCCCAGTCCGTTGAGATTTTGAAGGGCATCGCGCCCTATTACGAGCAGTTCCACCATGTGGTCATCTCTCCGGAGATTTGCCGTCTGGCGGTTACCATGTCCGAGCGGTACATCACCGACCGTTTCCTGCCCGACAAGGCCATCGACCTCATCGACGAGGCATCCTCTGACGTGAACCTGCGCAACACGGCGCTGGCCCGCAGCGAAGCCCTCACCACTGAACTGGCAGAGCTGTCTGCCCAGCGGGACGCACTCTTGCAGGAAGCCACCGACGAGGCCTATGAAAAGATTGCCGAGCTGCGCAGCAAAGAGATTCAGCTTTCCGACGAAAAGGCCAAGCTGGATGCCGAGGCGACCCCTGTTATCACGGTGGAGCATCTGGCGCAGGTCATCGAGCTTTGGACGAAGATTCCCGCCAGCCAGATTCAAGAGCAGGAATATGAGCGGCTGGCCAAGCTGGAGGAGCGGCTGAAGGCTCACATCATCGGCCAGGATGAAGCGGTACACGCTGTGTCCAACGCCATCCGCCGCGGTCGAGTGGGCATCTCTCCCAAGCACAAGCCGGTTTCCTTTATCTTTGTCGGCCCCACCGGCGTGGGCAAGACAGAGCTTGTCAAGCAGCTTTCCGCCGACCTGTTCAACACACCTGAGTCTCTTATCCGGCTGGATATGTCGGAGTTTATGGAGAAGCATTCCGTCTCCCGTATCATCGGCTCCCCTCCGGGCTATGTGGGATATGACGAGGCCGGCCAGCTCACGGAGAAAATCCGCCGTAAGCCTTACAGCGTGGTGCTTTTTGATGAAATCGAAAAGGCCCACCCCGATGTGCTGAATATCCTGTTGCAAGTGTTGGACGACGGCGAGATTACCGACGCGCAGGGCCGCAAGGTCAACTTTGAGAACACCGTCATCGTCATGACCTCCAACGCAGGCAGCGACATCAAGGTGGCCTCGGTGGGCTTTGACCGCAGCGCCAACGACCAGAGCAAGGACCGCGCCATGAAGGGTCTGCGGCAGTTCCTCCGCCCTGAATTTATCAACCGCGTGGACGAAATCGTGGCCTTCAACCAGCTCACAGAGCAGGACTTCGGCGGCATCGCCCGCATTATGCTGGACGAGTTGGTGGAGTCCCTCAGGGAGAAGGGCATCACCTTCACCTATGACGATGCGTTGGTGCAGCACTTGACCAAGAAGTCCTACTCGGTCACTTACGGCGCCCGTAACCTCCGCCGCCTTATTCAGAAGGAGCTGGAGGACGCCATCGCCACGAAGCTGATTGATAGCTATATGAACCCCATCAGCCAGATTAAGGCCACCTGTCAGGACGATAAGGTGGAGGTTCTGGCTCTGTAACCATGGGTAGTCAGAGGTCTCTCCGGTAAAAAGCCGGAGAGACCTCTTCTTATATCAAAATCAGCCTTCCTCATTTGTGAAAAAGCACCAGTTTCCAAGCCGTATCCTCTCTTTTTTCTGGGTTGCCGAGGCAGGATATTCCACCCTCTGCGCCTTGCGCTTCCCCTGCCGTTGTGATAAACTAATATTATTAAGGTTATTATCAAAAAGAGAGGGGGCGCTCTCCTTGCAGAACGCCAATTTAACCGGCGAGAAAAAAGTCACCATCTGGAACCGCACCTTTATTTGCTGCATCATCGCCAACGTCTGCCTGTGTATGTCGCAGTTCGTGGTCAACCCCTTGGTCACCTCTTATGCGACCTTTTTGGGCGCAGGCGCCACCGTCGTGGGCATGATTTCCGGCTTGTATTTCGGAATTTCCTTCGCCATGCGCCCCATCTCCGGGCCTATGGTCACCATGATGGATAAGAAAAAACTGATGATTTTCGCCTATGCCTTGGGCGTGGCGGTCAATCTGGCCTATGCCACCTTCAACACCATCGGCCTTTTCGTGGCGGCCCGCCTGCTCCACGGCGTTCAGTTCAGCCTCATCGGCTCCCTGACCCTCACCGTGGCCAGCGACAGCCTGCCCAAGGAAAAAATGGGCTCCGGCATCGGCATTTTCGGCGTGGGCGGCGCGTTCGGCACCGCCCTTGGCCCCAGCGTCGGTCTGGCTCTGCGCACATGGGGCAACGAGCTGTGGGGCGACGGCGGCGGGTTCCGCCTCACCTTCCTTGCGGCGGCCGGCTTTATGGTCATCTCTTTGATTCCCTGCTTCCTGATGACCACCCAGCCCAAACCCGACCGCAAGGCGCTGGCCGCCCTCGGCCCGTGGTACAAGAACATCGTTGCGGTGGACGCCCTTCCCCCCGCCGTGCTGATGGCCCTTTATTCCATGGCTTTTATCCTGTATAACACTTACATGGTTCCCTATTCTGAGCAGTTCGGCATTGCCGGAATCGGCTCCTTTTTCACCGTGTATGCCCTCGTCCTGCTGGTCAGCCGCCCCCTGAGCGGCCGCCTGTTGGATAAGTACGGCGCTGCTGTCACCCTTTACCCCTGCTCGATTCTGTTTATCCTTTCCTTCGTCATTGTAGGACTGGTTCATTCCCTGCCCGCCGTCCTCGCCGCCGCCGCGCTGGCCGGAGCCGGCTGGGGCGCCATCCAGCCCACCATTCAGGCCATGTCCATTCAGTCGGTCTCTCCCGCCAAGCGGGGCGTCGCCAGCAACACCAACTATTTCGGAATGGATTTGGGCTACTTCCTCGGCCCAACGTTGGGCGGACTGATTGTGGCCAATGTTCACGACTATTCCAAGATGTTCCTTTGCGGCATTATCCCCGTGGTGCTCGGCTTGATTGTATTCATCTTTACATGGCGGCGCTTCAAGGTGCGCGCCAAGGTTTTGGAGCACAAGGACGCTCCGGTAGGCAAGTAATACCCTCCCCTTACGGCAAACACCGCTGAGTGCTGCTCAGCGGTGTTTGCACTATAACCGGAAAGAAACGCTGTAATTGCTTGACATCCGGCCCCAGATGGCATATCCTAAATACAAGTGTTGTTTTCACAACAAATGAACGGAGGCGCTTTATGCCGCAGACTTCTGAAAAAAGGGTTACGATTTGGAACCGCACCTTTATTTGCTGCCTGTTAGCCAATGTCTTTTTATATCTGGGGCAAAACATCGTCAATCCGCTGGTCACCACCTATGCCGCCTATACCGGCGCAGGGGCCAGCATCATCGGTATGATTTCCGGCCTCTATTTCGGGGTTTCCTTTGCCATGCGCCCCGTTTCCGGACCTATGGTCACCATGATGGACAAGAAAAAGCTGATGATTTTCGCCTTTGCGTTAGGCGTGGTCGTCAATCTGGGTTATGCCGCCTCCCGTTCGGTAGGCTTGTTTATCGCTTCCCGCGTACTCCACGGCGTCCAGTTCAGCTTGGTCGGCTCTCTGGGCCTGACTGTGGCCAGCGACAGCCTGCCCAAGGAGAAGATGGGCTCCGGCATCGGCATTTTCGGCCTCAGCGGCATTGTGGGCACCGCTTTCGGCCCCAGCCTCGGCCTTGCTTTGCGGGACTTGGGAGAGCAAACGCTGGGAGAGGGCGGCGGCTTTTTTCTGACCTTCCTGGCCGCCGCCTTTATCTCCGCCGTCTCGGTCATCCCCTGTATTCTGATTGCCCCCCAGCCCAAACCGGACCGCAGCGCTTCCGCAGCCGGTCCCTGGTATCATAACATTCTGTCCCTGGACGCGGTTCGGCCCTCTGTTGTGACGGCCTTGATTTCCATGTCCTCTATTTTGGCCAACTCCTTTATGGTGCCCTATGCGGCCGAGTACGGCCTCAGCGGCATCGGCCTTTACTTCACCGTCAATGCCATTGCCAGCTTGGTTTCCCGTCCCTTTACCGGTAAGCTGCTGGACAAAAAAGGCCCCGCCTTTGTTTTCTATCCCTGTGCTGTTTTGATGGCAGCCGGACTTCTGATTATCGGCCTTGTCCATACCCTGCCCGCTATCCTGTTTGCCGCTGTTTTAACCGGCGTTGGCTGGGGTACGGTCAGCCCTCTGCTCCAATCCATGGCCATTCAGGTTGTGCCCCCCAGCCGCCGCGGCGTCGCCAGCAACACCAGCTTCCTCGGCTTTGACCTTGGCCTGTTCGTCGGCCCCACGCTGGCCGGACTGATTGTAGCGCAGACCGGAAGCCACGGCGCTATGTTCACGGCCAGCGCCATTCCGGTATTCCTTGGTATCTTGGTCTTTGCATTCACCTGGAAGCATTATAAAACGCGGGTGAAAGCCCTGCAAACCACTGAAGCACCCTGTGATGCACAGCAGGACAACCAATAAAAGAAGGGCCTCCTTCCGGCGGGAAGGAGGCCCTTCTTTTATTGTCACATCTCATATTCGTCCAGGCTGATGACACGGGTTTCCACACCATGGCGCATGGCATAGGTCAGGGTGTACATGGTGCCGCCCAGCAGGCCGTTATACACCGCCAGCAAAAGCGAGGAATGGTCTACCATATAGCGGTCACGGCGCTGCATACAGCCTTTATCATAGTGGCTCTGGATGACAGACTCCACATCGCACTGGGCAACAAGAGAAAAGTACCGGCTGCGGTCCTTTTCCGGCCAACGGCTGGCTTGGGTCTCGCACGGAAGGGCGGCCTCCACTGTTACATCGCTGTGGCGTTCCCGCAGGGCAAGCACAGCCTCACAGAAATAAAAATCCGCGCCGCGGGCCATCCCGCAGATGAAGTGGCGGTAGCCGTTATCATAGGCGGTCTGCACCTCTGACGCAAGGCGTTCTTTCAGCCGGAGGCAGCGTTCATCGTCTTCATTCGTCCCCCATGGGAGCTTGGACGGGCGGTGGCCCGTAAAGCAGCATGTGGCCGCAGACTTCATAAAACGACACCTTCCTTTCGGTTTTACTTAATTGTACAATATTGGGACAAAAAGTGCAATCTTTTCGCCGAACATTCTTTCGATTCTGTTCAACAGGATTCGTTTGAAAAGAGTGTTGCAATTTCCTCATACTCTGCTATAATAAAGACAGAAAACAACTGAATTGAATGTCTTCAGGGCAGGGTGAAATTCCCGACCGGCGGTAAAGTCCGCGACCCACCTTCTCGGTGGCTGACCCGGTGCAATTCCGGAACCGACAGTATAGTCTGGATGGAAGAAGATGTGTTAATTGTGCACCTCTCCTTGTGATTAACACCTGAAAGGCATTTTCCTTTCAGGTGTTTTACTTTACCGCAAGGAGTTGTTTTGTATGCAGACCCAACCGGAACTGACCCAAACCCCAAACCGCAGCCGCATCAACACCCACACTCTGGTCAGCATGGCCATGCTGTGCGCCATCTCGCTGGTGCTGACCTATGTGTGCCGCTTCGTCCCCAAGGTACAGGGCATCCTGTCCTTCGACCTGAAGGACGCAGTGGTGGTCATCGGCGGCTTCCTCTTCGGGCCGCTGCCCGCGCTGGCCATCACCGTTATTTCCGCACTGATTGAGATGGTCACCTTCTCCACCACCGGCCCCACCGGCCTGATTATGAACATCATCTCCACCGGAGCCTTTGCCTGCACCGCCGCTGCCATTTACAAGCGCAAGCGCACCATGGCGGGCGCGGTGAGCGGCCTTGTGACCGGTGTGGTGGCCATGACCGTCGCCATGCTGCTGTGGAACTTCCTCATTACGCCTATTTACATGGAGGTTCCCCGCGCTGTGGTGACCGCCATGCTGCCCACCGTGTTCCTTCCCTTCAATCTGGTGAAGGGCGGCATCAACGCCGCGCTGGTCATGCTTCTCTACAAGCCGGTGGTCACCGCTCTGCGGAAGGCCCGTTTGGCGCCGGAAAGTCCGTCGAACAGCGCCGATGCACAGCGCCGTTTTGGCGTGGGCCATGTGATTGCCGCCCTGTTTGTGCTGGTCACGCTGGTGCTACTGGCGCTGGTGATGATGGGCGTTCTGAAAATCGGCGGCTGATAAAAAAGCCAAAAACGGGAACGGTAGATACCGTTCCCGTTTTTTAATCGAAAAAGCTGAGCTGGCGGTCGCCATAGCCTCGGGTGACGGCGGAAATGATATGCTTCATCTGGTACAACAGTCCCAGCCTGTCACATTCCGCTGCGAACGCGCGCCATAGCTGCCGCACATTTTGACTGTAACATTCATAGCGGTCTCCGTAGGTCTTGCGGTAACGTTCCACAAGACCCTCGCCGGGAAACAGCCGCTCCAACTGGGCATAATAATAGTCCCGCTGGTTTTGCCGCAGGGTCATGCCCAAGGCCGGGTACACGAACCGCGCCCCCGCCTCCGCCGCTTTGCGCACCACCGCCAGCACCTGCTCTTCGCTGTCCTCCAGAAAAGGCAGCACTGGCATCAGCAGAACGCCGGTGAAGATGCCCGCCGCCGACAGTTTCCGGATAGCGGCCAGCCGCCGCGTGGGTGAGGGCGCACCCGGCTCCACCTTCGCCGCAAGGGCGTCGTCCGTGGTGGTGACCGTCACCTTGCACAGCACGGGGGAGTGCTCTTTCATCATGGAGAGTATATCAGCGTCGCGGACAATGAGGTCGCTTTTTGTGGCGATGGCCGCCCCGCAGTTGTACGCGTCAATCAGCTCCAGCGCGTGGCGGGTCAAGTTCAGCTCCGCCTCAAAGGGGTTATAGGTGTCGCTCATGCCGCCCAGAGCAATGAAAGCAGGCCGCACCTTACGCCGCAGCTCCTCACCCAGCAGCTTGAGGGCCTCCTGTTTCGCCCGCACCTTATCAAAATCGTCGATTTGATAGCAGGCGCTGCGGCTGTCGCAGTAAATGCAGCCGTGGCAGCAGCCACGGTAAAGGTTCATGGTGTGGTCGGTGCCGAACCAGCCGGTGGACTTGTTGCGGTGCAAAATATGCTTGGCCTCGATGTACTCCATGGCGCTCCCTCCCCCCTGCTTTATGGTGCCACAGCCGCCCTGTTTTGTCAATCATTTTCTCGAACATCTGTTTGACTTTTAATTGACAGTGTGCTATGCTCATGGTGAAAGGAGGCGGCACAGATGGAGCGCGTCATTCTTCACTGCGACCTAAACTGCTTTTTCGCCTCGGTGGAGCTGCTCTCCCACCCAGAGCTGCGCCACCTCCCCGTGGCGGTGTGCGGCGACCCCACCACCCGTCACGGCATCATCCTGGCAAAAAACGAACATGCCAAGCGCAAGGGGGTCAAAACGGCGGAAACCATCTGGCAAGCGCAGCGGAAATGCCCTGAATTGGTGCTCCTGCCCGCCCATCGAGAGCCTTATAAGCAGTATTCCAAGCTGGTCAACGCTATCTATGCCCGCTACACCGATTTGGTAGAACCCTTCGGCATCGATGAAAGCTGGCTGGATGTGACCGGCTCCCTCCATCTGTTCCATAAGTCCCCAAAAGAGCTGGCGGATGAAATCAGGGAGACCGTCAAGCGGGAGCTGGGATTGACCCTTTCGGTAGGAGTGTCCTTCAATAAGGTCTTTGCCAAGTTGGGCAGCGACTATAAAAAGCCGGACGCCACCACCGTCATCACAGAGGAAAATTTCCGTGGCATCGTCTGGCCCCTGCCGGTGACCGACCTTTTATACGTGGGGCGGGCGGCGGCGTCCCTGCTGAAAAAATACGACGTGACCACCATCGGCGGCCTGGCTCAATTCGACCGGGAAACGCTGGCGCTTCTGCTGGGCAAACAGGGCGGCCAGCTTCACGACTATGCCAACGGCATCGACCGCTCCGCCGTCAAGCCCGCCGGCTTTCACGAGCCGCCCAAGTCCGTGGGCAACGGCATCACCTTCCGCCGCAATCTGCTGGGAGAGGATGATATTCGCACCGGCGTTGCCCTCATCGCGGACAGCGTGGCGGGCCGTCTTCGGCGGTACGGGCTGAAGTGCACCACCTTGCAGGTTACTATTCGTGACCCCAATTTCAAGGACATTTGCCGTCAAAGGCCCCTGCCAGCCCCCACTTATGTTTCCCGTGACCTGATTGCATGCGCGATGGGGCTTATCATAGACAGCTGGGACGTGAACAAAGCGCCCATACGCGCCCTCACCCTGACCGGCCTGAACCTTCTGCCGGAAAGTGAGGCCGCCGAACAGTTAGACCTGTTCTCTGCCGCTGAACCACACAAGCGGGACAAGCGGGAGGACTTGGAAAAAGCCATGGACGCCATCCGTCAAAAGTTCGGTAAAGAGGCCATTCGCTCCGCCCGCGGTATGGACAGCGATGTGGTTCACGAACGGGAACCGGAAGAAGAAAGCAAGCCTTAACGAAAGGGCCGCGCCGCCGGGTTATTCCGGCGGCGCGGCCCTGCGCTTATTTGAGGTGCTTGTCAAAAAAGGCAAAGCGGCGCTCTGTGTTTGCCTCGTCCAAAAAGCGGGGGTCAGAGTGGGTATAGCCGGGGACCAAGTCAAGCTCCGCCCGCTCCTGCCCACACAGCGCCACGATTTTCTCATACAGCCGGGTGGACATAGATGACTGTCGGGAAGGGGCCGTCCCCCGCCTCCGGCAGGTAGACGTCCAGCTGCTGTTCCGGCAGGGGGCCATAGGCAAGGTTGCGGCACTGCCGTTTGACGTGCTCCACATGCAGCTCGCCGGGCATGATGCGGTCCGCCAGCTCCTGCACCTCCTCCGGCGTCATATAAGTAAAGCGGGGGTCGGGACAGACCTCCGCCCCTACCGGCGTCATGCCGTTCATCTGAAACCGCTCTGCCATAGAACATCCTCCTCACAGCTTTGTTACCCTCATTGTAATATACCGCCTCACGCTTTGCAACGTCTGAATTCTTCTTCCGCCTCATAGACTGTCAGCGGAGGTGGTCGCCATGCCCGCACCCTTGCTGATTTCCGCCCTGCTCACTCTGGGAGTGCTTTTTGTAAACGGCTGGACGGACGCGCCCAACGCCATCGCCACGGCACTTTCTACCAGAGCACTCCCTTACCGGCGGGCGGTGCTGCTGGCCGCTGTTTGCAATTTGGCGGGCTGCATCTGCGCCACCGCCATTTCCGGCGCAGTGGCCGCCACCATTTTCGAGCTTGCCGACTTCAGCAGCGCGCCTCACGGCGCTTTGAGCGCCCTTTGCGCCGCCATGGCCGCCGTCATCCTTTGGGCCACTTTGGCCTGGCGGTTTGGTCTGCCCACCAGTGAGAGTCACGCGCTGCTGGCGGGGCTGTCCGGCGCGGCGGTGGCCTTGCAGGGCGACCTTTCCTGCCTGCGCTGGGAGCCGTGGTGCAAAGCCCTTTTGGGACTCTTTTTCTCCCTGCTGGCGGGGTTTTTACTGGCGCGGTTCATTGTGAACCGCCTGCCACGGCAGCGCGGAAATTACCGCCGGTGGCAGGTGGCGGGGGCCGCTCTGATGGCTTTCGCCCACGGCGCACAGGACGGGCAAAAATTTTTAGGCATTCTGCTGCTGGCCGTCTCTCTTGCCGCCGGCGGCAGAGAGGTGAGGGTCACCCTTCCGCTGATACTCCTTTGCGCCCTTACCATGGCCCTTGGCACTGCCCTCGGCGGACGGCGCATTATTGAAACCGTCGGGGAAAAGCTGGCCCCCCTCACCCCGCGGGCGGGCTTCGCCGCCGATCTGTCAGGCGGTGTATGCCTGCTGATTTCCACCCTGCTGGGCGCGCCCGTGAGCACCACCCACACCAAGGCGGCCGCCATTCTGGGCGCAGGCAGCGCCGAAGGGCAGGCCAGCCGCGCTGTGGCTGCAAAGCTGATGCTGGCGTGGCTGCTGACGTTTCCCACCTGCGGGGTGCTGGCGTTTGGAATTGCAAAAATCATTTTGTAAAACACGCCGCCTGCGGGCGGCAAAGGACGTCCTCTGCTACGGGGAGCGTTCTTTCGCCCGTGAGAAAGAGATAAAGAATGGCGGGGCGTGCAAAAGGGGGAAGGAAGGAGGAATTGGCCCCCTTCCTTCCCCCTTTTTAGAGGAAAATTAATCGATACGACCTACCAGAAAATCTAAAGATACCTCAAAGAAATCGGCCAATGCAATCAATCCTTTAAAATCGGGATAACGCTTTCCTTCTTCATAAAACTGATACGCACGGGTCGTAATGTTTAAAAGCTCTCCCATTACTTTCTGAGTCACACCTTTTTTGTACGCAACTCTTTCAAGCGAATTTTAAACTCATCCATACAAATACTCCTTAACAGAACTTTAAGTTCGCTATATGATGTACTTAAAGTTCGTATTTAAGGAGAGCTATCATGTCTAACCTGATGGAATATCTTTACGCTTATGCACAAACACACAGGCTTGAAGCCCGTTTACTCACCAGCGCTTTTTATCAGGAAAGCCGACGCTGTGCCGACAAACAAAAGGCTCTGCTTCACCCTCTCCTGAACAGCGAAGCACTTTTCCACTTTGAAAATCTCTGCGGTGAAGAGGAATTGTGCCGCATGGAGGAAAATGCAGCCTGCTTTCAGCTTGGTTTTTCCGCCGCGTTGGAGCTGCTCCTCTATCATTAATTCAAAAAGTCCTTCAGCTTCTTGCTGCGGCTGGGGTGACGCATCGTCGTCGCGGACTGCGTATCCTGCGCTTTCGTGTATCACACAAAAGCGCACTCGCTCCGTCGCTCCTCCTTTCCCCACCGAACCCGCTTTGCTGGGCTTCGGCGGGGACCCCAAAACTGCGCCAAGCCTCCTCTGGTGCTCTGCCCTATTCTTAGTTCAAGAAATCCTTCAGCTTCTTGCTGCGGCTGGGGTGGCGCAGTTTTCTGAGCGCCTTTGCTTCAATCTGGCGGATACGCTCACGGGTGACGTTAAACTCCTTGCCCACCTCTTCCAAGGTGCGGCTACGGCCGTCCTCAATGCCAAAGCGGAGCTTCAGCTCCTTTTCCTCGCGTGGCGTCAAGGTGCCAAGCACCTCCACCAGCTGCTCCTTGAGCAAAGTAAAGCTGGCGGCCTCGCTGGGTTCGGAGGCGTCCTCGTCCGGAATGAAGTCGCCGAGGTGGCTGTCCTCCTCTTCACCGATGGGCGTTTCCAGCGAAATAGGCTCCTGGGCGATTTTCAAAATCTCCCGCACCTTGTCCACCGGCATCCCCATCTCCTCCGCAATTTCTTCGGGGGATGCGTCGTGTCCCAGCTCCTGCAAAAGCTGGCGGGAAACACGAATGACCTTGTTGATGGTCTCCACCATGTGCACCGGAATGCGGATGGTGCGGGCCTGGTCTGCAATGGCGCGGGTGATGGCCTGACGAATCCACCATGTGGCATAGGTAGAAAACTTGTAGCCCTTGGTATAGTCAAACTTCTCCACTGCCTTGATGAGGCCCAGATTGCCCTCCTGAATGAGGTCGAGGAAGAGCATCCCTCGCCCCACATACCGCTTTGCGATGGACACCACAAGCCGGAGGTTGGCCTCCGCCAGACGCTGCTTGGCGTCCTCGCCCTTGACCATCAGCTTTTTCAGCTCGGCACGGGCCTCGTCGTCCAGCTCCACGTCCGGGTCCTCCAACTGTTCGCGGGCCGCGTCGCCGGCGGCCATGGCCTGTGCCAGCTCCACCTCTTCCTCGCTGGTCAGCAGGTTCACCTTGCCTATCTCCTTGAGGTACATCCGCACAGGGTCGTCGATACCAAAGGAGTCCACCAACGTATTGGGGTCGACAATCTCCTCCTCCGGAATCTCCTCCAACTCCTCGGCAGGCGGCACAGCGTCGTCGGGCAGCTCCGGCAGGTAATCCTCCCCCACCGTTTCAACGCCCAGATTTTCCAGCGTGTCGTATATCTTGTCCATCTGTTCGGACTCAAGGTCCATCTCTTCCAGCACTTCCATCAGCTCTGCGGCGGACAGCTTGCCCTTTTTCTTGCCCCGCTCGATGAGCTCGCTGAGCTTTTCGGCGCCGGGGATGCCCTCGACCACCTTCAGCACCTCGACCCGGCTCGCCTCCATGCGCGCTTCAATGCTCTTGCCCTGCGCCTTGGCGTCCTTCTCCTTGGCCGCGGCCGTCTCTTTCTTTGTACTCATTGGCTCATCCTCCGTATGCTTTGTTTTGTCTGTATTTTTCACGGGCCGCCAGCAGCGCATCCCCATCGGACACAGCGGTTCGTTTCAACCCCTCCGTCTCGATGACTGATATGTAGTCCCCCAGTGCCTGCGCGGCCTCCGCCAGCGATTCCGGCGCCTCCGCGACCTTGGCCATATGGCTCATTTCCGCGCCCGTCAGCTCCTCCGCCAGAGACGGAAGCTGCACGCTCATGCCCGCTTCATAACGCTTTTTCAGCAGGCCGTACACCTTGCCCAGCAAAGGCGAGGAAAATTGCTCCTGCTTCAGCGGACACCCCTGGAACAGCGTGGGGTCTAACAGCATCAGCCGCAGAACGCCCTCCTCCGCGCGGGCGGAGCGAATATTCTCGTACTGCAAACTGCGCTCGTCGGGCTGAAACGCCCGGGCGGGCGCTAAATTTTTGCGCTCCTCCTGCTTCTTCTCCTTGCGGATGCGGCGGGAAAGCGCCCGCTTGACCTCCTGCTTCATGGCTTCGGCGGATATTTCGGCGGCCTCAGCGGCCCGCGCACCGTAAATTTCGCGTTCTACCGGACTTTGCAGACCTGCCACCAATTCGGCGGCGGCGGCTAAAAACTCCACCTTCTGCCCATCGTCGCTTAAGTCGTACTTTGACTTCAACTGTATCAACCGATACTCGATGTGGTTCTCCGAGCGGTCAATCAGCTTGGAAAAGGCCTCACGGCCGAAGGCCTTGATAAACTCGTCCGGGTCCTTCGCCCCCGTCACCCGCAGCACCTTCACCTTGAGGCCGGTCTTTTCCAGAATGGGGATGGCCCGCTGCGCCGCTGCCATCCCCGCGCCGTCGCCGTCGTAAGCGATGACCGCCTGGCCGGTGTAGCGGGAGATGAGCTGTGCGTGCTCTGCCGTCAGGGAGGTGCCCAAGCTGGCTACCGCACAGTCAAAGCCCGCCTGATGGAGGGATATGGTGTCCATATACCCTTCGGTCAGAATGATTCGGCCCTGCTTACTCTTTTTGGCGATGTTCAGGGCGAACAGGTTGCGGCTTTTGTTGTAAACCGGAGTGTCCGGCGAGTTGAGGTACTTCGGCTCAGAGGCGTCCAGCACCCGACCGCCGAAGCCAATAACCTCCCCCCGAACGTCGATGATGGGAAACATCACCCGATTGCGGAAGCGGTCATACACCCGGCCATTCTGGTTGCGCACAACCAGACCGCCCTCCAAAAGCTCCGACTTGTCATAGCCCTTCTCCGCCATGGCGGTGATGATACCGTCCCAACTGTCGGGCGCATAGCCCAGCCCGAAGCGGGTCAGGGTGCCTTTGGAAAGGCCGCGGTTTGTCAGGTAATCAAGCCCTGCCCTGCCGCACGGCTCGTATAGCTTCCCGTGGAAAAACCGGGCGGCCTCTTTGTTCAGCTCCAGCAGGCGCTGGCGCTTTTGACGGTAGGCCGCGCTTTCGCCGGTGTTCTCCGGCATCTGAAGGCCAGCCCGCTTGGCCAGAAAGGCCACCGCCTCCACAAAGGAAAGGCTTTCTATCTCCATGATGAAATTGATGACGCCGCCGCCCTTTCCGCACCCGAAGCACTTGTACATCTGCCGGTCAGGCACCACATGGAAGGAGGGGGTTTTTTCGCTGTGGAAGGGGCAGCAGCCCCACAGGCTCCCGCCCTTGCGGTTGAGGGAGACGTACTCTCCCACGACCTCCGCAATCTCACTACGGGCAATGACCTCGTCTACAAACCGCTCTGGGATTGGCACGCTTCTCCTTCCTTTCCTTCTCTTTTGTATGCGATACGGCTTATTTTAGCCATTTTTCGGCACTGTTATGCCGCATGACTGCTTTTTATTTGACACCCCACGACATGGGAATAAACACGCGGCTGAAGGTCTCGATGGCAAAGGTGTCGGTCATACCAGCCACATAGTCACATACGGCGCGCTCCACGCCCTCCCGCGCCCGGATGTCCTGAAACTCAGACGGCAGGCCGTCCGGCTCTTTCATATAATATTCAAACAAGCGCCTCAGCATATCCTGTGCCTTGCCTTCCTCTCCCTTGGCCACCGGATTACGGTACACCGCCTCAAACATAAACTCCCTGAGCCGGTGCATCGCTTTGCCCACCGCCTCCGATTGCCGCACCGTATCCTTCCCCTCGCTGGCGGCAATCACGTCGCCTGTAAGGGCGTTGATGCGCTCAGAGTGAGTAAAGCCAAGCTGCTGGGATATTTCCAGCGGGATGTCCATGGGGGTGATGATGTCCCCCCGGATGGCGTCGTCAATGTCATGGTTGATATAGGCTATCTTGTCCGCGATGCGCAGTACCTGTCCCTCCAAGCTCTCCGGCATATCAACGCCGGTGTGGCACAGGATGCCCCGCCGCACCTCATATGTAAGGTTCAGGCCGTCGCCGTCCTTTTCCAGCCGGTCGACCACCCGCAGGGATTGCTCATTGTGACGGAAGCCGCCCTCCACCACTTCGTTCAAGATGCGTTCTCCGGCGTGGCCGAAGGGGGTATGTCCCAAATCATGGCCCAACGCCGCCGCTTCAATCAAGTCCTCGTTGAGGCGCAGACCCCGCGCAATGGTGCGGGCAATGCGGCTGACCTCCAGCGTATGGGTCATGCGGGTGCGGTAGTGGTCGCCCTCCGGCTGGAGAAAGACCTGCGTCTTGTGCTTCAGGCGGCGGAACGCTTTGGAGTGAACAATGCGGTCAATGTCCCGCTGGAAGCAGGTGCGCATTTCGCACGGCTCCTCCCGCCGCTCACGCCCGCGTGACTGGGCGGCGCGGCAGGCATAGGGAGATAAGGTCTGACGTTCCAGTTCCTCGGTATGCTCCCGCACGGTCATATCCGCTCACCTCGTTTCTGCTGTATATAAACTATATACGACGCGGATTGTAAAAATCCTTCTAAATGGGCGCACTTTTTTCCACTTCGCCTAAAATTTCCGGAACGGCCACCGTTCCGGCTGATAACTCCGTCAGTGCCGCCGTGAAGTGCTCCAGCCCGCCCTCCGGCAGAAGGAGGGTCAGGGTCACGTCCTCGGCATAGGCGGTGTCCTCCACCAAAGCGCCCTGCTGCTCTGCCAGACGGCACACCCGCTCATACAGCGGATATGGACAGCGCACCGCCGCCCTTGTCCACGTCCGCACCACGGCAATGCCCGCCGCGTCCAGCGCGTCCTTGGCCGCCTTGGTATAGGCCCGCAGCAGGCCGCCTGCTCCCAACAGCACCCCGCCGAAGTAACGGGTCACCACACAGCACAGGTTTGTAACTCCCTCCCGACGGAACACCTCCAGCATGGGCACCCCGGCGGTACCCTGCGGTTCTCCGTCGTCGGAATATCGCTCCACGCCGCCTTTTAGGAGATAGCACCAGCAGTTGTGGCGGGCGTCATAGTGCTTTTTCTTCACCTGCTCGATAAAAGCGCGGGCCTCCGCCTCGTCCTCCACCGGAAAAAGCTGGCCGATAAAGCGGGAACGCTTCTCCACATACTCCGCTTCTCCCGCGCCCGCAGGCACCAGAATGTCCGTCACCTGCCCAGGCACCGCTGCCACTCCTCTCTGGTCAGATTATAATAGTGGGTCAGGCGTTTTTCCGGCAGCTGGGTGGCAGATTCTCGGCGGGAAAAGGCATAGGAAAACCCGCACTTTTTAATCACCCGTCGGGACTGGCCGTTGCCCTCGTAATGGCCGCACCAGATGATGGCAAGTCCCATGCTTTCAAAACCATATTGAATGCACGCCTTGGCCGCCTCCGGCATCAGCCCCCTGCCCCAAAAGGCGGGGTTAAGGCAATAGCCAAGCTCCCGGTGAGGCAGGTGGGCGGTTGCCTCCTCCGGACTGCGGCGGTGCAGGCCGATAGAGCCAATCACCCTTCCCGTCGCCCTGTCCTCAAGCGCCAGTACCTCGTCGTCCTTAACAAACTGGGTGAGCACCGTCCACGAATTTTCCATGCTCTGATGCACCGGCCAGCCGGCAATCGGCCCCACTCGGGGGTCTTTGGCATAATCGTAGAGGTCTTCCGCATCCCGCTGATTGAGTTGCCAAGGGCGCAAAATCAGCCGGTGGGTTTCTAACCGTTCCATATCCACTCCCCTACCTGTCCCAGCACCTTAGGCGTACAAACCGCGGTCACCTCGATGGTTTCGCCATATTCTACCGATTCCACCTTGGCCTCCCGATAGAGCATATCAAGCACACTACCCCTATCATAGGGCAGGCGCAGAGTCACCTTGTGAGCACCCATGTCCAGCCGCTTGCCAATCATGTCCAGCAGTTGGTCGAGTCCCTCACCCGTCCGAGCGGACACGGAAATACGGTCCTCCCCGTGGGGCAGGATATCGCCCATGCACACGTCGCACTTGTTGAACACCTCAATGCGCGGCGTCTGGGCGGCGCCCAGTTCCCAGATAAGGGCTTCTACCACCGCCGCCTGCTCCTGCCAGTTTTCGTTTGAGGCGTCAATGACGTGAAGCAGCAGGTCGGCGAAGGACAGTTCCTCCAGCGTGGCCTTAAAGGCGTCCACCAGATGGTGGGGCAGCTTACGAATAAAGCCCACCGTGTCGCTTAAAAGCACCGTGCAGGTGTCCGAAATTTCAAGGGAGCGGGTGGTGGTGTCCAGCGTATCGAACAGGCGGTTGTTGGCCGGAATGTCCGCTCCGGTAAGGGCGTTTAGCAGGGTGGACTTTCCCGCGTTGGTATAGCCCACGATGGCCACCACCGGCACCTCGTTCTTTTCCCGCTTTTCCCGCTGTACGCCCCGCACCCGACGCACCTCCTCCAACTCCTCTCGGAGCTTGGATATTTTGCGCCTGATGTGGCGGCGGTCGGTCTCCAGCTGGGTCTCGCCGGGGCCTCGGGTACCGATGGGCGACTTGCCGCCCGCGGCGGTCTGCCGCACCAGATGTCCCCACATGCCGGTCAAACGGGGCAGCAGGTACTGGTATTGCGCCAGCTCCACCTGAAGGCGGCCCTCCCGCGTCCGCGCCCGCTGGGCGAAGATGTCCAAAATCAAACCGCTGCGGTCAAGCACCTGAACGCCCAACTCCTGGGTCAGCACCCGCTGCTGAGAGGGCGACAGGGCATTGTCGAAGATGACCATGCCCGCGCCTGTCGCCTCCACCAGTTCTTTTACCTCGGCGGTCTTGCCCTCCCCGATGAAGATACGGGGGTCAGGGCTGTCCTTTTTTTGCAGCACCACGCCCGCACACTGGCCCCCCGCTGTCTCCAGCAGGGCGGCCAGCTCCTCCAGTGTGGCGTCGGTGGCGTTGTCCTCAGAAGGCAGGCTGTGGGCCTCAAGGCCTACCAGCACCGCCAAATTATCGTTTTTTTGCAGTTCCGTTTCGTTCATTCAAACCTCTCATTACAGTTCTTTTTTCAATACTTCCACGATTTCCCCGATATACATCCGATGGTAATCGTGTGTTCCATAGCACTTTTCGTCGATGGAGGCATCCACAAAATGGGCAGGGTCAATGTCCTGCCAGTAGAGCTTGCGGCACACCAGCACCAGCTCGGCCTCCTCCCAATAGGGCGCGTCGTTGGCCGCCTTGGCCGCCGTCAGGCCGCACTCCTTGGCCTTGTCCACATCCCGGCCGCTCTTTGCGCCGCAGTATTCCAGCACGCCGTGCTTCTCCTGCGGGAAAAAGGAGAGGGTAAACGTGTCGCTGCCCTCCACAAACTCATAGGTATAGCGCTGCGGGCGGACGTAAATGGTCGCCACATTTTTACCCCACAGCACGCCGAGCCCACCCCAGCTTGCGGTCATGGTGTTGCTCTTTCCGTCCTTTTCTGCGGTAATCAGCATCCACTGCTTGCCGATGGCGGAAAAAACATTCTGCTTCAATTCCTCCGGCTTGATGGAAGTAAACATGATGGTCGTCCTCCTTAATTTGCAATCGGTTCTTTTTATTATATGCCGCTCTCCCGCTTTTTGGCAATCGCAGAGCAGGAAAAACAGAAAAAACTCCGCAACGTAGCCGTTGCGGAGTTTTGAGCGAATCCGAATCACTTGTCCAAACCGAACTTCTTGTTGAAACGGCTGACACGGCCGCCCGTGTCCACCATCTTCTGCTTTCCGGTGAAGAAGGGGTGACACTTGGAGCACACTTCCACGCGGATGTCCTGCTTGGTAGAGCCGGTTTCGATCACATTGCCGCAGGCGCAGCGAATGGTGGTCTGCTCATAGTTGGGATGAATCCCTGCCTTCATTTTGTTCACCTCTTTCACGTACAAGATAAGCGCTATGAAATAAGCATTTGATATATTACCATGCCTTCCTCAAAAAAGCAACTGTTTTTGAGAAATTTTTTCACTTTTTCTTGCTTACAGCTCCACGGCCCTGTCCAGTGCGAAAAACCACAGCACGCGCCGCTCCACCTTCCGTCCGGCAATACGCGCCAGCGCCTCGCTATATGCCTCAATCTGAGGACGGTACTCCTCCGCCCTGCGCGCCACCGTCCCTTCCGTGACTCTATCCGTCTTGAAGTCCACCACGGTGACGCCGTCTTCCTCTGCAAACCAGCAGTCCACTACGCCCTGCATCAGCACCTGCTCCCCCGCCGCGGCTTCGCCATAATAGCGCTCCGCTGGGGACAGCAGCGAAAACTTGAATTCCCGATGCAGCTCCTTCGAGCGCTTCAGCCCTTGCCCCAGTTCCGACTGGAAGAACCGCAGCAGCTTCTCCGGCTCCACCGCCTCTGCCTGCTGGGGCGTGAGGTACTGCTCCCGCTTGAGGCGGGCAATCTCCTCCTGTAGCTCTGTCAGGCTGTCCGTGCGGTCAAAGTCTAAAAACTGCATGGCCAAATGCTGCGCCGTACCCCGCTGGGCGGGGGTAAGCCCCATTTCCTCCGCCACGAACCGGGGGCGGCGCAGCGGCTGTGCCGCCGGAGGCGGAGGGGGAGCGTCCTCCGCCGTCTCACTGTCCTTTTCCCTTCCCTTGAGTTGGGTAGCCGTCAGCTTGGAGGGGACGTCCATGACAGCGGCATGGGGATAGCGCCACCGGAACTGCTCCACCAGCTTTTCCGGCGCTTCCACCGGTCTCTCTGACTCCGCCTTTTGCCTTTGCCGCGCAGGCGGCTCTGTCAAATAAGGCGCGCCGTCCACGACCTTAATGTCCCATTCCGGTCCAAAATCCACGTCTCCGTGCGGAAGCTGCCCGCCATACTCGGCGGCGGCCCGCAACGCCCTGCCGTCCGGGCGGCACAGAGCCGCCTTCAGCACCCACTGCCCCACCGACTCGCATCCCATCAGCGCCCGGGGCGGCACAGGCAGGCGCAGGTCGTCCGCCGCCTTTTTCAGCGCGGACACGCCACGGCCAGGGGCAACGGAAAGAATGAGCTTGTCCTGCGCCCGGGTGACCGCCACATAAAGCAGCCGCAGCTCCTCCGCCATCATCTCCTGCTCCAGCTTTCGCGCCACGGCGGTGCGGGCCAGGGTGGGCGATTGAAGCATACGCTCCGTATCCAACAGTTGCGGCCCCACGCCCAGCTTGGCATGGAACAGAATGGGCTTTTTCATGTCCTCCCGATTCATCTGCCGCGCCAGACCGCACAGCAGCACCACCGGAAATTCCAACCCCTTGGAGCGGTGGATGCTCATGAGGGTCACGCCCTCGCCTCTGCTCCGCTTCGGCGCGGGCAGACTGCCGCCGGAAGTGCGCAGGCGTTCCAGGTAGCTGAGAAAACCAAACAGCCCGCAATAGCCGTTTCCCTCGCAGGAGCGTGCCAACTCGTAAAGGGATAGCAGGTTGTCCCTGCGTCGTTCACCTTCCCCCAGCGCGGAAAACAGTCCCATCAGATTGGTTTGCTCATATAGCCGCCACAAAAGGTCGTGGGCCGCGTACTCCCCCGCATCCCGCCGAAGCTCCTGAAGCTCTGCCAGAAAACGGGTACAATCCTCCTCGCCCCGCTCTGCGGCCGTTTCCACCGCGCCGTAAAAGTCGGTGTTCCTGGCCTGCGCCCGCAGCAGAGCCAACCGGTCGCCGGAGAAGCCGTAGACCGGCGACCGCAGGGCTGCAATCAGCGGCACATCCTGCCGGGGATTGTCCACGATTTGCAGCAGCGCCAAGGCTGTGGACACCTCGGTGGTGGCGAAAAAGTCCTCGCCCTGTTCCGTCCGCCAGGGGATACCCCGCTCGTCCAGCGCCCCCGTAAACTGCGGCAGTACCGTAGAGGGTGAACGCATCAGGATGGCAATGTCGGACGGCCGCACCGCCCGCAGTCCGCCGCCGTCGCGCACCGGAAAGCCCTCCTGCAAAAGGCGCTCGATGCGCTCTGCCGCCCAGCGGGCCTCCATCTGGCTTTTATCCGGGCGCTCCTCTCCGTCGTCGTCCTTCTCTTGGGGACGGTCAAGAAATACAAGCTCCGTGCGGCAGTCTCCCGCCGCCGGATATTCCTCCAGTCCGGGGTAAAGGGCATCGTCCGCCGTGTATTCCATCTCGCCAAGCTCCTGAGACATCAAGCTGCGGAACAGAAAATTAGCGCTTTCCAGCACCTCCGGACGGGAACGGAAATTCCGAGATAAGACCGCTTTCCTGGGCACGCCCGCAGGCGCTTCCGCCGCTGGGAGGAAGGTGTTGTACTTTTTCAGAAAAATGGTGGGGTCGGCCAACCGGAACCGGTAGATAGACTGCTTTACGTCGCCCACCATGAAAAGGCTCTTGCTACCGTGGGACAGGGCGTTAAAGATGGCGTTCTGCACCTCGTTGGTGTCCTGATATTCGTCCACCATCACCTCCCGCCAGCGGCCGGACAGCTCCTCTGCCAGCGCGTTGGGGCAGCGTTCCTCTCCTGCGGTCAGCAAGCGAACGGTAAGATGCTCCAAATCAGAAAAATCCAGCAGGCCCCGCTTCGCCTTTCCCGCAGCATAGGCCGTCTCAAAGTCCCGCACCAGCGCAAACAAGCCCCGCACCGCCGGGTGCACCGTCCTCAAGTCGGCCAGCAGCTCCGCGCTGGAACAGTCAAAGCGTTCCGCCAGCTTGTCAAGCTGCTTCTTGCAGTTTGTGCGGATGGCCTTCATCGCTTCGGAGATTTCCTCCGCCGCGCCTCCCTTTCTGCCCACGCCGGAAAACGGAACCGGCAAAGTGGCGCACGTCGCGTCCCACCCTTGGGAAACGGCAGACTGAAAGCCTTCCAGCGCTGTAAGCGTGGCGTCGATAGACGCGCCATAGTTTTTCTCCAGCACCTCATCCATGGCTGCCAGCGACCGCGCTTCCTCCATGCGGGTATGCCAATATGCGGCGGTTTCTGCGGCGTCTGCCAGCAGGTAGGCGCCCCAAGGCGTCTCCTCCACGCCCGTCCCCTCCGGCAAGTCGAAGCAGTCCTCCTGCTCCTTAAGCCAGCGGTGGGGGTCTGGATGACTCTGCACCTTGTCATAAATGTCAAATACGATTTGAGCAAGGCGGCTGTCGTCCCTGCCTGCGGCCATGGTGTCCACCAACAAGGCGAAGTCGCTCCCCTCCTCCACCGTCTCATACCGCGCTTCCAGCACGTCGTTCAAGGCGCGGCTCTTCAGCACCGCCGCCTCGTCCTCAGTACACAGGCGGAAATCCGGGTCAACATCCAGCAAGTGGCCGAACTCCCGCAAAAGGGAGGCGCACAGGGCGTGAATCGTGGAAATCTGCGCTCCGTGCAGCCGGGTAAGCTGCCGCCGCAGATGGGCGTCCCCTGGGTGGAGGGCCGCCCGCTCGGACAGCTCCTTTGCGATGCGGGCGCGCAGCTCTGCCGCCGCCGCGCGGGTGTAGGTGATGACCGGAAAGGCGTCGATGTTCTCGCCGTCCTCCTCCACATAGCGTAGCAACCGCTCCACCAGCACCCGGGTTTTGCCTGAACCGGCCGCGGCGGAAACCAGCAGCTCCCCGCCCCGGTTCTCCACGGCGGCGCGCTGCTCTTCAGTAAATTGAAATGGCATTACGCGCTGCCTCCTTCCCCGGCAGGCTCTTCTATCTGCCGCCAGAACTCCTCTGTGCTGACCGGGCGCAGCCACCGGCGGCGGTCGCCGCTCTGCTCCTCTTCAAAATGGCAGGCTTCCGCATAGTCGCAGAAGCGGCAGGCGTTTTTGTCCGGCCCGCGCCAGAAGGGGTCGGCGGCAATGTTGCCCGCCGCCAGCTCTCGGCAAATGCCTTGAAGCACCGCTTGGATATGCCGCTCCAGCCGTCCCAGACGCTGGGCGGAGACCAGACTTTCTCCGGTCAGTTCCCCTGTTTTCGCGCTCACCCGCACCGGCAGGAACCGGGGCTTGCCATCGACGTGCTCCATGGCAGCAAGCACCGCCTCGTCATCCAGCAGCAGACCCCTGCGCTTGAGGGCGGCGTCCACCTTTTTCCGCCGCTCCTCCTCCGTCATGGCGCGGCTTCCCGAAACGGTCACCTCCCGGGCGGGCAGATACAGCACGCCCGCCGGAACGACCTCCTTTTGATAGAGCTTTTCTCCCTCATGGCCGAGGGTAAACAGGTAGAGCAGCATTTGCAGACCGAGACCGTTCCAGACCTCCGTCAAATCGAAGCTCTTTCTGCCCGTTTTGTAATCCACCACCCGCAGGTATAGCTTGCCGTCATGCTCCCAGCCGTCCACCCGGTCCACAAAGCCGGAAATGCTGACGGTAACCCCGTTGGAGGTCAATTCCACCGGAGGCAGCTCTCCCTTGCGCCCAAAGCCCAGCTCGAAAGCAATGGGCTGGAAATCGGAACGGCGCAGCTCGTCCGCCATATTGCGCACCACCGCCCGCACCGCGCCTGTCAAACGGCGGAACAGATACCGTGACCGGGGGGACTCCTCCTGCAAGCCGCCCAATCGTTGGTTGACATAATTTTCAATGGCGGAGTCGGTCATGCCCTGAAGCTGCTCCTCCGTCAGCGCTTTAACGCCCCCCGCCTCTCCCGCGGCGCGGAACACGGTCTCCAGCACCTCGTGGACGAAGGTTCCGTACTCTGGGGCCTGAAAACCAGCGGCGGAGCGGGGCTTCGCCTTTAAACCGTACTGCATGAAATAGGAGAAATGACAGGACTTATACTTGTCCATTCGGGAGGCAGACATGGGCACCATCGGGCCGTAAAGCGCCTCCACCGCCGGGCGGCTCATCACGCCGCGCTGCCAGCGGCGGGCCTCCTCCACCCGCTCTGCCGCCGGACGGTACTCCTCCACCTGCAAGAGAGCTGCGCGCACCCCTTCGTCCCGTCCCGCCTGTTCCAGCGCCGGAAGGGGAGCCGCCAGACGAAAGCTGCCGTCCAACTGCGCCTCGTCCAGCACGGCAAGGTCGGAAAACAGCAGGCGCAGACGCTCTGCCAAAAAGGAGGGCTGCCGTTCGCCGCCTTCGCCGTCATGGCCCGCCCAACTGACGGAAAGCCGCTCTGACGGACAGGCGCAGGCTTGATAAATGATGGTCATTTCACGCTCCAACCGGTCGCTGAGCCGACTGGCGGCCTCCAATCCAAGGGAGGCCAACAGCGTCCGGTCTTCGTCGGAGAGCAGTCCCGGCGCTTCTGACACCTGAGGCAGCGCCGTACTGTCCGCTCCTAAAATAAAGAGGGCCTTCAGACTGTGGCTGGTCACCCGCTGCAAGTCGCCCGCCGTCACCCGGTCAAGGGCAACGGGGATAGCCCCCACGTCATATTGGGACAGCACCAGCTTCAAAAGGGCTGCAAATTCGGAAAGCTCGATGGGCGTGTCGTCCAGCAGGACGGCACACTGCTCCAGCGCACCCGCCAGAATGTCCCACAGCTGGCGGTACTCCTCCGCCCGATTTAGCTCTCCCGCCTGCCGGAGGGCGTCGGAGCGGCGCTCAAGCTGTCCGGCAAGGTCTATCTCTTCCATGAAGCGGTAAAGGGAGACCGCCTGTTCCCGTCCAGTGCGGGCCGTACTCTTGCGGAGGCGCTCCAGCGGCGACGTTACCGTCCGCCGAAGGGCATCCAACTCCGCCACCAGTTTTTCGTCCTCCGGTGTAAGCGGCAGACCATAGCCGTCTGGGTGCATCGTCCACGGTTTACTCTGCGTCCAGCGGCTGCCCTTAATATCCCACTTGATGACGTAATTCTCCAGCCTGTCACAGTCGTCGGCGCTGATGGGCGTCAGGCCGCTTTTCAGGTAGCGGAACACATCGTCGTACTGGTAGCCGCCGGAAGCGGCGTCCAGCGCGGCGGTCACCAGCGCGAATACAGGCTTTTGCAGCACCGGCGTCCGGGCAGCGTAGAACAGCGGAATGCCATACCGCCGGAATACCGATGATACCACGTCGCCGCAGCCCTCAAAGCTGCGGGCCGCCACGCCAATGTCCCGAAAACGCCACCCCCGCTCCCGCACAAGGCGCAAAATCTCAGCGGCGGCCCATTCCGCTTCTCCCCGGCCGGTGTCCGCCTTGAACAGCGTCACATGGCCCTCCGCCGCCTCCGGTTTTGCAGACTTGGCCGCAAACAGGCTGCGCTCCAAATGGCGCAGGGGCGCGGCGGCGCGGCCTTCCGTCACCAGCGTCTCCACCTCGCAGGGGATACGCGCCTCCTCCGCTATGCGGAGAAGGCTGCGCCCGGTACGGCGGGCGGCGGAAAAGACTCCGGAAGGGTCGTCCCCCTCCAAACCGTCGCAGGTCAGGGCCACCGTCACGGATGCAGCGCGCTCCAGCAGCAGGCGGAGCACCTCCCGCTCCTGTGGGGTGAAATCCACAAAGCCGTCGAAATAAAATGCCATGTCCACGCCCCAGTCGCACCTGCGGAGGGCTTCGGCGGCACGGGTCAGGCGGTCTCTTGGGTCGGCCCCCGCCTGCTGGGCCATAGCGTCATAAGCGCCGCAGATAAGGGCAAGGTCACGGAGCTTCTCTCCCTCCCTGCCCGCCTCCTCTGCCGCGGAAGCCAGCGCCTCCGGTGTGATGCGGCAGCTTTTCAACTCGTCAGAGGTGGCCAGCAGGCGGCGGAGAAACTCCGGCTTGCGGGACGGCTTGGCATAGACCGTCAACTGTCCGGTCAGGGACTGCACCGCCCGGTGCATCAGCAGGATTCGCCCGCCTGCGTCCAATTCCGCCGCCGCTCCGCCGCCTGCTTGGGCGAAGATACGGGCCGCCATCCGGGTAAAGGAAAGCACCTCTGAGCGAAGGGAGGTACCGTCGCCGCCCACCGCGCAGAGACGGCGCTCCGCCTCGTGGGACGCCTGCTCCGGCACGATGAGGCAGGCGCGGCCTTCCCCACCGGCAATGCGCCGCAGAATGGCGCTGCTTTTTCCTGCGCCCGCGCGTCCCAACAGCAGCTTCAGCATTCTGCTTCCCTCCCTTCGGCATTTTGTTCAGTATAGCATACGTTCTTTTCCCTTGCAAACGACGAATTGCTTGCTATCCCGCCCGGTCGGGGCTATAATGGAACCATAAACCAACAACAACTGGAAAGGGGTCTTTCTCATGGTCTTATCCTTCCCGGAATATCAGGCGCTGAAAGCGCACCTTGCCGCAGGGGGGCTGTCCCCCATCCACATGGTGGACGCCTGCGGCGGGCAATACTTTACGCTGGAACAGCCGGACGAGCCCACCCTTCAGGCTCTGCGGGATTATTTCGCCCCCATGGGTGCAAGGCCCGACTTCACCGACGAAAACACCCATTTCGTCCTACTGGACGTTAAGGAGGACTGAGACTGTGAAAACCGTGCTCGCCATCAACGGCAGTCCCCGTCGGGGCGGAAGCACTGCCCAAATGCTCGCCTCCGCCCTCAAGGGTGCGCAATCCGCCGGGGCGGTGACCGAAATCGTCCACCTGTCTGACCTTCAATTTTCCGGCTGCACAAGCTGCTTCGCCTGTAAGCGGCTGGGCAGCCCCTGCTTTGGCTCCTGCGGCTGGCAGGACGAGCTTACCCCCGTCCTGAGCAAGATACTGACCGCCGACGCGGTGGTCATCGGTTCCCCCATCTACTTTGGGGACGTGACGGGCATGGTGCGCAATCTGACGGAACGCCTGCTGTTCCCCAACTGCCTGTATGATAAGGACGGCAAAAAAGCCTATGACCGCCGTGTGCCCGTGGGACTGGTCTTCACCATGAACGTACCAGAGGCCCGGTTCTATCAGGATTTGACGGAGCGCCTCGCCGAGTGCTATACCCACTTCCTCGGCCCGGTGAAGCTGGCCTTTGCCGCCAACACCTGGCAGTTCGACGATTACAGCAAATACTCCTCCTCCATGTTCGATGTGGAGGAAAAGCGCCGCCGCCGTGAGGAGGTCTTCCCCACAGAGCTGGAAAGCGCCTTTCAAATGGGCCGCACCCTGCTGGAGTGACCGTTCCCATGGACATCGTCTATCAGGACAACCGCGTTGTCGTCTGTATCAAGCCCCCCGGCATCCGCTCCACCGACGAGCCGGAGGGACTCCCCCAATTGGTGCGGGATGCGCTGGGGGAACCAGACGGCAATATTCGCACCGTTCACCGGCTTGACCAAGCCGTGGGCGGTCTGATGGTGCTGGCGCGCACACGCCGGGCGGCCGCCGACCTGTCCCACCAGATACAGGAGGGCGGCTTTCGCAAGGAGTATCTTGCTGTGCTCCACGGCGCGCCGCAGGAGCCTTCCGGCACCTTCACCGACCTTTTGTGGCGGGACAAGGCAGAGCGCAAAACCTATGTGGTGCAGGAGCTTGGCAAGGACGTGCGGGAAGCTGTTCTGGAATACGAGGTGCTGGCAAAAGCGGAAGCCGCTTCGCTGGTTCACATTGTCCTCCGCACCGGGCGCACCCACCAGATACGGGCACAGTTTTCCGCCCACGGCCTGCCCCTTTGGGGTGACCGCAAGTACGGCGCGCCGGAGGCGGACATCTGCTCCGTCGCCCTGTGGTCGTACCGGCTTGGCTTTACCCACCCCGCCACCGGGGAGGCGCTTGCCTTCTGCCAGCGGCCGCCGGAGGAATATCCGTGGACGATGTTCCCGTATATGGATACATAAAAAAGAGGCAGGACAACGTCCTGCCTCTTTTTGCGTTGGTTCAAATCAGTCGAACACCACCACGGGCTTGATGACCTTGCCGGAGTGGGAGTCCTCAAAGGCCTGCTCCAACTCGTCGAACTTGTAGAACTTGGTGATTTTCTCCAGCGGCAGGCGGCCCTCCTGATAGAACTGTACCAGCGTCGGAATGAAACGCTGGGGGTCAGAGCCGCCCTCCACCACGCCGGTAAGGGTACGGCAGAAGGACATAAGCTGGAGGTCGGGCATAAAGGTGACGGTCTGGGTACCGGTGGCGCTGACGAACACCTCGGTGCCCTCGCTCTTCAGGCTGTCCAGTCCAGTGACGATGAGGGAAGCGTGTCCGGTGGACTCAAAGGCGAAGTTGGCGCCCTTGCCGCCGCAGAATTCACGCACCTTTGCGGCCACGTCCTCCACTTCTTTGGAGTTGATGGTGTGGGTCGCGCCCACCTCCTTGGCAAGCTCCAGACGGGAGGGAACGATGTCCACGGCGATGATGGTGCTGCATCCGCAGATTTTTGCCGCCATGATGGCCGCCAGACCCACGGCCCCGGTGCCAAACACCACCAGCGAGCTGCCTGCCTCCGGACGCATCACGTTCATCACGGAGGAAGCGCCGGTCTGAATACCGCAGCCCAGAGAGCAAAGCATCTTCAGGTCGGCGGCGGGGTCGACCTTGACGCAGTAGCGGCTGTTGGCAATGGCGTACTCCGCAAAAGAGCCCTGTCCGAACATGACGGACACGTCCGCGCCCTGCTCGTCCTTGATTTTATGGGAGCCGTCAAAATAAGCGCCGCCCCAGAAGAGCTGGCTGGAGTGCTCACAGGCGTAAGGATGACCTGCCCGGCAGGCGTCGCACACGCCGCAGGAGGGGTAGGACATAACCACATGGTCGCCCACCGCCAGGTCGATAACGCCGGGGCCGACCTCCTCTACAATGCCGACGCCCTCGTGTCCCACAATGGTGGGCTTGGGCATGGGCATAATGTCATTGATGACCACGCTGTCCGTATGGCAGACGCCGCAGGCCACCATCTTGATGAGCACCTGCCCAACGCCCGGTTCGCCGATGGTGACGGTCTCAAACCCCAGCTTGCCGGTCTCGCGGTTGATGCTTGCCTTGATTTTCTTCATATGGAATTACCATCCTTTCCATTTAACGGCCGCCGCCGTGATAATGCTGGGTACATTATACCGTTTTTTTGGGCAATTCGCAATATAAATTCATCAGTCTCTTATTCCAAACAGTCGATTTACCGAAGAAGGCGGGGCTTTCTCTTTTTGTGCAGGCAACATGCCGTTCTTGAGGATTTCTTGAGATTTGTGTGATAAGATAGAAAAAACACCCGAAGGGAGGGTGCGCCAGTGAAGCAGAAGCTGTTGATTGCGGACGACGAGCCGGGGATTGTCGATATGCTGAAGGCTTACTTTTCCCCGCAATACGACGTTCTCACGGCTTACGGCGGCGAAGAGGCCATCAAAAAGGCAGGCAGTCAGCCCGACCTTATCCTGCTGGACGTCAATATGCCGGGAACGGACGGCCTTTCCGTCTGCAAAGCGATACGGGAGCATGTTTCCTGTCCCATTCTGTTCCTTACCGCCCGCATTGAATCGTCCGACCAGCTCGCCGGCTTTCAGGCGGGCGCGGACGATTATATTCTCAAGCCCTTTGATTTGGACGAGCTGGCGGCGCGGGTGGCCGCCCACCTGCGGCGGGAAGAGCGGCTGCGCCGCCGTTCCACCGTGCGGTTCTTCGGGGAGCTGGCCGTCGATTACTCCGCCCGGACGATAACCGTTCACGGGGAGGCGGTCGCCCTTTCCCGGCGGGAATTCGATATTCTGGAACTGCTTTCTCTGAATGCGGGGCAGGTATTTGACCGGGAGCGCATTTATGAGACCGTATGGGGTATCGACGGCAGCGGGAACAGCGACACCGTCATGGAGCATATCCGCAAAATCAGGGCCAAGCTGGCTCGTTATACGCTCCACAGCTATATTGAAACGGTTTGGGGGTGCGGCTATAAATGGAACGCCTGAAGAATATGAGTCTAAAAAAGTCCTTCTTTCTGCTCACCTTGTGGGGACTGTTGGCCGCGTTGCTTCTGACCCTTCTCCTGTGGTGGTGCTGCACCGCTGTCGCCGCCCGGTATCCCTCCGGCGGTATGCTCATCGGGGCGGACGGCGCAGCCTCCCTGCTGCCCTATCCCACGCCGGAGCAGGCCCGCCTGCTGAATGTGTTGGAGTTTATCAAGCTGGCAGGCTGCGTGGTCTTCCCCGTTTTGGGCCTGAGCGGCGCGGCAGCTCTCTTTTACCGCTGGAAACTGAAACAACCCATTGCCCTTTTGCGGGAGAGCGCAGAGCGCATCCGCGCCCATGACCTTGACTTTTCCGTCCCGGACGTATCAAAGGACGAGCTGGGCGAGGTCTGCGCCGCCTTTGAGTCCATGCGGGCAGAGCTTCTGAAAAGCAACCGTACGCTGTGGCGGCAGGCGGAGGAGCGCAAACGGCTCAACGCCGCCTTCGCCCACGATTTACGCAACCCCATCACCGTTTTGAAGGGCAGCGTCAAGCTGCTGCGGCAGGGCGCTGCGGATGAACAGGCCCTTGCCCGCCTGGAAAGCCATACCCTGCGCATCGAGCAGTATGTGGAGGCCATGAGCGGTATTCAGCGGCTGGAGCAGCTTCCGGTACGGACGGAAGCGGTTTCCGCCGCCGCCCTGCACGCCGATTTGGAGGAGACTGCGCAGACGCTTGCCCCTGCGTTGACCATGACCCTTCGCGTGTCTGAATTTGAAGCTGTTTCCATCGACCGCAGCGTCTTTTTGACTGTGGCGGAAAACCTGATTGGAAACGCTGCGCGCTTCGCCCGCACAAGCCTGCAAATCACCCTTGCCCTTGCGGATGGCGCACTCTCCCTCTCCGTCGGGGACGACGGTCCCGGCCTGCCCGGCGCTCTCCTCAAGGATGGGCCAAAGCCCTTTGGAAAAATGACGGAGAGCGCCGAACATTTCGGAATGGGGCTGTACAGCAGCAGCCTTTTGTGTGAAAAGCACGGTGGGACGCTTCGGCTGGAGAGCCGCCCGGAGGGCGGGGCGCTTCTGACGGCAACCTTTCAAATAAATTGCGGGTCTTGAGCGTTTTTTGAGATTTGCCCTTTACACTCTCCTTATCTCAAATGAGGAGAGTGTTTTTTATGAACATCGAAGTGAAGGAGCTTTCCAAAATCTATGGGGAAGGCGAAAATCGGGTGGTCGCCCTGAACCGGGCCTCCCTGCGCATCGGGCAGGGGGATTTCATCTCCATTATGGGGCCGTCCGGAAGTGGAAAAAGCACGTTGCTCCACCTGCTGTCCGGCCTTGACCGGCCCACCTCCGGTCAGCTTACCTATGACGGCAGGAACATCTATACCCTCTCCGACAAGGAGCTGTCCGCCTTTCGCCGCAGGAGCATCGGCTTTATTTTCCAGCAGTTCAATCTATTGCCCGTCCTGACGGCGCGGGAAAACATTCTCATGCCGCTTCTGCTGGACGGAAAACAACCGGACGTGGGGTATTTAGAGCAGCTTTCCGCCTTGCTCGGCATCCAAGAGCGGCTTGCCCACCTGCCCCATGAGCTTTCGGGCGGCCAGCAGCAGCGGGTTGCCATAGCCCGCGCCCTCGTCGCAAAGCCGGACGTCATCTTTGCCGACGAGCCTACCGGGAACTTGGACAGCAAAAGCGGCGGCGAGGTGATGGAGCTGCTGAAGGACGTGCGGGAAAGGCTGGAAAAAACGCTGGTGGTCATCACCCATGACGCCCGCATCGCGGCAATGGCCGACCGGAAATTCACCATTGTGGACGGCGTTCTGTCGGAGGTGACCGGCCGATGAAGCACTACTGCACATTGGCGTGGAAGGAACTGCTGGCCCAGCGGGTCACTTCCGTTTTGATTTTGCTCGCCATCATCGTTTCCACCATGATGACGGCGGTCATCGGCCAATCCGCCGGGGTGCTGGCCGCTATGCGGCAGCAGCAGGCCATCGCCATCGGCGGGAACCGCCACGCCGGCTTTGTCCAGATGAACGGGGAGCAGCTTGAGACGCTGAAAAACGACCCCCGCCTGTCCTTTGTGGGTAGCTATATCGTCTTGGGAAGCGCGCGACTGGACAACACGCTGAATTTGGGACTCAGCGAATTTCAGGAGGACGTCCGCGCCGTCTATCCCTCCATTTCCGTGGTCAAGGAGGGCCGCCTGCCGGAGGCTCCCATGGAAATCACCCTGCCGGAGGATGTGCTGGGGTATCTGGGCTTTTCCGGAAAGGTGGGGGACACCATATCCCTCTCCCTCTCAAAGGCTCTGCGTCATGGTATAGTGACCCAATCCTATGACTTCACCGCAGATTTCACGCTGGTCGGCATCACGGAGAGCAATTACATGAGCTATGCCGCCGGAACCATCAACGGCATTGTGGGGACGGGAACGGCGGAGGCCCTGCTACCAAAGGAATACTTCTACTACAATGTGGATTTCCGCGTGGCAGATACGTTCTCGTTCCAAGCCACCATGGACGACCTGACGGCCTCACTGAACATCCCTGCGCTGGACACCCTCTACAACACCCCGTATCTGGACGCTCTGGGTGTCCGATACAGCGCAGAGGCCGCCGACACGGCGGATTCCTCCGGAGAAGGCTTTTCCTTCCTGCTGGCCGCGGGCGTCATGGTGGGCGCGCTGCTTCTGCTGGCCGCAGGACTGGTCATCTACAACATTCTGAAGATTGCCGTCTCTCGAAAAATCAAGCAATACGGTGTGCTCCGGGCCATCGGCGGAGAAAAGCGGCAGCTTTATGCCATCGTGACCGCGCAGGTTCTTCTGCTCTGCCTTGTCGGCATCCCTGTGGGGCTGCTGGCGGGCGCGCTGTCTGCCAAGGGCATTCTCACCGCCGCCACCAGTCTGCTTTCCCCCAGCATCTTCATGGCGCAAAATCAGGACGAGCTTGCACGCCTGATTGCGGAAAACAGCGCCGGGAAGGGCGTTTTCCTGCTGGCAAGCGCCCTCGTTACGCTCATCTTCGCCTTTGTAGCAGCCCTCCCTGCCGCCCGATACGCGGCGCGGGTTGCGCCCACTGTGGCCATGACCGGGAGGAGCGTCAAAATCAAGCGCCGGAACCGAAAAAAGAAGAAAATACGCAATTTTGAGGCGTTTTATGCCCGCCTCAACTTAAAACGCAACCGCGGCCGCACCGCCATCACCGTCCTGTCGCTGGTCATGAGTATCACCGTTTTCATTGCGCTCCAAGGCGCAGTTGGGCTACTGGACGCCTCCGGAGGCGGCGTAGCAGAGCACTATGGAGACTACTCCATCACCAATGAAACAGCGGGGTTCTCTCCCGAGGAGTACCGAGCCATGGAGGACAATCCGCAGGTGGCGGAACTGACCGCCATGCAGTTTTCCCTTTACGAACAAGGTGCGGACGGCTACCCGGTGGGCATTGAATTCGGCTTTCCCCTCCAGCCGGCTGAGTCCTTTCAGGTGATAGGGCTCAACGGCGCCTACTGGGATAAGTTCTTTTCCTCCCTACCCGCCGAGCTTTTGGAAAAGCTGAAGTCCGGCAAGGGCTGCGTGGTTCGCAATCCCATCCCCATCGTGTTCGAAGGGCAGGAGTTTGAGCACACCTCCGTCGAAGCGGGCGAAACCATCACTGTGGCGGGCCGGGAGCTGGAGGTGCTGGACACCATGGACGGCTATGAGGGCTATCTGACCGTGGGCAACAGCGGCTTCATCAACGGCGTGCAAGTTATTGTCAACGAGGAGTTGTACGCCGCCCTCACAGGAAAAACAGCCTATAACGAGCTGATGCCCGCCTTGGCGCAGGGCGTCGAACGGGCGGAGTTTGACGCCGTGGTGGAGGCGCTGGCGGGGCGGAATCCCGGCACCCTCTGGCTGTCCTTTGAGGATACCGACCGCCAGCTGGCGGAGAGCTTTCAGCAAATACAGCTTCTGGCTTGGGGCTTAATTCTCTTTGTGGGGCTGATTGGCCTGCTCAATATCGCCAATACGGTCTACACCAATATTCACACCCGTGTGGCGGAAATCGGAATGCAGCGCGCTGTCGGCATGAGCACGGGAAGCCTATACAAAGTCTTTCTATGGGAAGGAGCCTATTATGGCGCTATCGCCGCCGTGCTTGGCGGCATGGCCGGATATATCTGCACGGTTTTCATCGAAGCCGCAGCCACAGATACTCTCCAGTTGGCCGCCGTGCCCATCGTCCCAACCGTAGAGGCCGCCTTGCTCTCCATCGGAGCCTGCCTGCTGGCAACCTGTATCCCCCTGCAACGCATTCGCAAAATGAGCATTGTGGACGCCATCGAAACGGTGGAATAACGAAAAAGGTGCTGAGTCATTGATGACTCAGCACCTTTTCTTCGCTTCATTATCTTACGACGGGTTCCGCGTATAGTTGGGCGCTGTCCCAAATGGGCCATGCCCATTTGGGGACCCATTTTATCCCTGTTTGGGCGAACTCAATCCGCCCAAACGCAAGGTTTGCTTCGCAAACGCTTGCACGCTTTGCGGCCCTGCTTCACAGGGTGGAAGCGCCCGCTCTTCCTTACGACGGGTTCAGCGTATAGTTGGGCGCTTCCTTGGTGATATAG
>JAAWDI010000068.1 GCA_022793685.1 Oscillospiraceae bacterium | reverse complement strand
GCCATGAATCTGAATTAAAGGAGAATAATATTTTATGGCAATCAGTTTAGTTACACAGTTTCAGCCTTATACGGATGAAATATTTACCACCGAATCGAAAAAGGAGCTCCTGACGAATCAGGACTTCGAATGGACAGGTGCGCACACGGTTAAAGTGTATAAAATCGGCACCAGTAAAATGACCGATTACAACCGGAACCCTGTACCGGGATTCACTGGGAGCAGATACGGCGCTATTGAGGATTTGGACGCAACGACAGAAGAATTTACCCTTAAGAATGACCGTTCTTTCACGTTCGCCATTGATAAGCTCGATAATGATGAAACGGCGCAGCAGCTGGCGGCGGCATCCGCGCTGGCAAGGCAGTGCAGGGAAGTGGTCATACCGGAAGTAGACAGCTATACTTATGGTGTGATGTGCGAAAATGCAGGGACTAAGCCGGCGGCTCTGGCGCTTACAAAAGAGAATGTCTTTGATGAGATTCTAAACGCCAGCAACACTCTGGACAATGCAGAAGTGCCAGAAACCGGCCGTATTCTGGTAGTGGCGCCGGATGTCTATACCCTGATGAAGCGGTGCCGGGACATCATACTTGAAACCGATATCGGGGAAGATATGCGGCTCAAAGGGGTTATCGCCTTGATTGATGGGGCGAAAGTAGTTAAAGTCCCGGCAGTAAGGCTCCCGGAGAATTTTGGTTTCATGCTGGCGCACCCATGCGCGACAGTCGCGCCGACAAAGCTGGAAGATTATAAAGTGCACGAAGACCCGCCGGGAATCAGTGGTTCCCTTGTGGAGGGGCGTATCTGTTATGACGCGTTTGTGTTGGATAATAAGGTAAAAGCGATTTATTACCAGGAGCAGACGGCAAAAGTGGCCGCAAAGGCGGGCAGCGGCACACAGGAAACAAAATAATGGCTCCCCCTGCTTCCATAAGGCGGCAGGGGATTTTTGTATATGGAGGGACAGGGATGAGAAAAAAATGTTCGGACTATGATGCGAATAAAACCTATGCAGGGTATGGCCTGACGGGGGAAAGGGTGAAATTTCTGCTGCATGAATGCAGAGCGGGAAAATACACAGATCTGGTACGGCAGGCGGCACAGCAGGCAGAGCCATGCATAGCAAAATGGATTATAACCTCTATTGCAGATGGGAAGTCGCTTCATGACATGGAAATCCGGTGGGAACTCGGGGAAGCGGAAATAATGCCATGCTGCCGGAATAGCTTTTATGCATACAGAAAACATGCACTGGCCATATTAAATAAAATGCTATCGGAAAGAGAGGTTTAATATGGGCGGTTATGGAAGCGGCGGGCACAATAAGACGCACAGGCAGCTTGAAAACTTCCGCAGGATTGACAGCTTCTCTTTTTGTGATTACCTCAAAGGGGATAAATACCTTTTCTGCAAAAAAACAGTAAAATACCCATTATTTAGTGGGGTTATTGTCTATTATGTGGGGGAGGGGATGGCAGAGATCAGGGAGGGGGATTCTTACACTGATCTGATTCTGTCCAGTGTGCCAGGGATTGACGGAAAATCCACAAGGCTATATTTTCATTGTCCATATTGCGGAAAGCGCGTCAGATACCTTTACAGACGGCAGGAACGCTATCTGTGCCGGAACTGTGCAAAGCTGAATTATGCAAGCCAGCAGAAAAGCGGGATGGATGAAATGCGGCT
>JAAWDI010000027.1 GCA_022793685.1 Oscillospiraceae bacterium | reverse complement strand
TTTTGAAACCATCGTTACGGAACCTCATTAGATGGGTACAGCCCTCTTTTTTGTCTCATAGAGTTTCCGCCTGAAAGGCGGAAAGAAAATGGAATCGTCCGCAGCAGGACATGCGCCTGCGAAGGACGCCGCTGCTTGCGGCCGAGGCGGCCGCAACCGCCTTTGCTGTGCAAAGGCGAGGGGGTTATCGAGGGTGGGCAATGGCCACCCTCGTATCTAAGGGGGACAGCGTCCCCCTCAGACTGTTTTTACAGCGCCAGCGCGGCGTTGAAGCCCTCGTAAACCGCGTTGCCTACGATGCGGGCCTTGTTGCAGTCGCCGGCAAACTGAATGTCGCACTCCGCGATGACATGGCGGAACTTCTCGGCCTCCTCTTTGCGGGGACGCATTCCCACAGCCAGAAGGACGGTGTCCGCCGGAAGAGTGGTGCGCTTGCCGTTTGCGTCCTCGACCACAGCGCCCTCGTCGTTGACTTCCACCAGCTTTACGCCGCCCATCTCCTTGACGTGGGCCTCGTTTGCCATTTCCAGCAGGGCGATGGCAAAACCGGATTCGTGGCGGGGGCCTGCGCCGGTGGGCAGCTGCTCCACAGGCAGCATATCCACAACGGTGACGTCCTTGCCTTCGCGGCCAAGACCAACGGCGCACTCATAGCCCACCATGCCGCCGCCGACGATGACCACCTTTTGACCGACTTCCACCAGCCCCATGTCGGCGTGCGCGCCCCAATGGACGTTGGGACGGTCAATGCCGGGAACCTTGGGAATGATGGGGTCGGCGCCCACTGCCACCACGATGGCCTCAAAGCCCTCGTGCTCGATAAGCTCTGGGGTGACCTCGGTGTTCAGGCGAATTTTACAGCCGCAGTTTTCCGTGGCGCGGATGGCCCACTTCAGGTAAGAGCGCAGGTCTTCCTTAAAGTCCAGCGCGGTGGCGGGGATGAGGCTGCCGCCCAGCGCGCCGCTCTTTTCAAACAGGGTCACGTCATGTCCGCGGTCTACCGCGGTGCGGGCCGCCTGCATACCGGCAGCGCCGCCGCCGATAATGGCAACCTTCTTTGGTTCCGGTGACAGGGGCACCTTGCCATTGGGGAATTCGTTCTCACGGCCGAGGATGGGGTTGACGGCGCAGCCCGCCACCTGTCCGTTGCGGATACGGCTCTCGTACTGGCAGCGGATGCAGGGGGTTACGTCCTCAGGGTGGTTGCGGGAGCACTTTTTCACCAGGTTGGGGTCAGCCTGGAAGGGACGATACATGCAGACATAATCGGCGTCGCCGTCGGCCAGAATCTTTTCCGCGTTGTCCAGATTCATGATGGAGCCGACCACACCCATGGTGACCTTGATGCCGGCCTGCTTCAAAGCGCGGGAGAACTTGACGTTAATCATATGTTCCATGTAGCTGGGGGAAATCATGTAACGAACGTATTCCACCACATGCACCATGCCGGAGGAGACGTGAAGCATGTCGATTTTATCCTCAATCATCTTCACAAATTCGATGGTGTCCTCGATGTGCATACCGTTTTCGGCGTATTCTTCCGCGGCAATGCGGTACTCAATGACCAAGTCGTTGCCGCACTTGGCGCGGATGGCATCCAGTACCTCAATGGCAAAGCGGGCGCGGTTTTCCAGACTGCCGCCGTACTTGTCGGTGCGGTGGTTGGTGAAGGGAGACACAAACTGGGGAATCAGGTTGCCGTGGGCGCCGTGAATCATGACCATGCGGAAGCCGGCCTTCATGCAGTTGTAGGCGGCGGTGGCGTAGTCGTTCACGATTTTGTCAATCATGGCCTGGTCCATCTCCTGCACCTTGCCGGGGATGCCGGAGGGTCCGATGGGCATGGCGGTGACGGTGGAGCAGGCATCCTCCAGGGGCACGTGCATACCGGGGTGGTTGATTTCAATGTTGGCCACAGCGCCGTAGTGCTCGATGCCCTCCACCAGCTCGTTCAGGCTGATGAACGTGCGGGGGTTGGCCAAGTCAATCTGGCGGGATTCGTCTCGGTAGTCGGTCATGTTCAACGAGGCGTTTCCGATGGTGACTACCGCCGCGCCGCCGCGTGCGTAAGCTGCATGAAAATCCCGAAGCTGTGGGGTGGAGCAGCCATCGTTGGAGGCGAGGGACGGCACGCCGGGGGAGTTGATGATGCGGTTGCGGAAGGTGATGCCCTTGACTTGCAGTGGAGTAAATACGTGTGTGTACTTGGAACCCATGTTAAATCTCTCCTTCTCAAAAATGTCGCTGAAAAAGTAACCATATCATATCAATTTTAGGGCAAAGTGTCAATAAAAGCTGCGAAATAGCCAGGATATTTTCGACAAGATATACAAAACAAGAAGACTGAAAAGAGTGTTGACAAACTATCCCACAGCCGATATAATAATAAGGCGTTTTACGAAAGCGCTTTTTGCGGCTGTGCTGGAATTGGTAGACTGGCAAGCTTGAGGTGCTTGTGTCCGTATGGGCGTACGGGTTCGACTCCCGTCAGCCGCACCACAAAAAATATCCCGAAAGTCTTTTGTTTTCAAGGCTTTCGGGATATTGCTTTTTGCGCTTTCCTTGAATTTGTCCGTTGCCGGTCTGTTATGGGCAGAGAGCCGCTTCCGCATCGGTGTGGGAAGCGGCCTTCATGTTTTGCCTTGCGCCCTGGACGCATTCCGGCAATGGCCTGTATATACGGGTTGAAATCCACCGGCAAAGAAGCCTTGCACATATTGGAAAGAAACGGTATAATGAAAAGGACAAGATGGCACAGCGCCGTCAATGAATGGAACGGAGGGAAATATTCATGCAAGAGGTCTATGATTTTCTGAAAAAGGTCGGCACATACTATCTCGCCACGATGGAGGGCGACCAGCCCCGTGTTCGCCCCTTTGGAACGGTCAATCTGTTTGAGGGCAAGATGTACATTCAGACCGGTAAGGTGAAGCCGGTCTCCCACCAGATGATGAGCAACGGCAAGGTGGAGATTTGCGCCTTTGACGCCGGCCAGTGGCTGCGCATTCAGGCTGTGGCTGTCGAGGACGACCGGAGAGAAGCCCGCGTCAGCATGTTGGACGCATATCCCAACCTGAAAGCCAACTATGACCCCGACGACGGCAATACGCAGGTGTTCTATTTGAAGGACGCTGTGGCGACCTTCTCCTCTTTCACCGCGCCTTCCCGTGAGGTGCGCTTCTAAAAAGCGGCTGTATGCAAAGCGGCGGCAGGGTTATCCCTGCCGCCGCTTTGCGGTTTGCACTAAATGTCGCAGCCTTTTTTGGATTGGCACAGGGACAGACGGGCCGCCCGGTGCTGCTCCGGAATTTCTTCTGCAGATAAATTCAGGAGTACATCGGTGGTTCCGGCATGCTTTGCCGTTTCATAATACCAGCATTTGAAGTCCAAAATATCCAAAGTCTCCTGCAATTCAGCCATCTGTGCTTTTACGGCCTCACGCTGGCGGGTAAACAGCTCCAGTCGGGATTCAATCGTCTTATCGCCCTGCATGGCCATGTTAATATACACGCGGATGTCTTTGATTTTCATCCCCGCCCGCTTTAAGCAGGTGATGACTTGGAGCCACTCATAGTCCTGTTTCCGAAACATTCGTATCCCGCCGGGAGAGCGCTCTACAAAGGGAAGTAAGCCCTCCTTGTCATAATAACGGAGTGTGGAGGCCGGACACCCCAGCATTTTCGCCATTTCGCCCACCGTGTATATCATATCGACTCATCCTCCTGAAATACAAGAGAACCTCTTGCCTTATAAGCGAAATTTCGTAAAAATATAGCTTATTCTTCCAATATTATAAAGCGTTTTGCCCTGGTACGTCAAGAAAACGGCGAAAAGAGCTTTGGCGGGGAGGGGAAACAGGGGAATACGAAAGGCTGCGCCACAGCACGGAGGAGGCGCGGCTTGGCGTGCTTGGTCTTGAATTGGGCGGCGGGGTGGCGTGCGGCCGGAACCGGACAAGGGTACGCTTACAGAGCGCCGCTTAAGATGTGGAAGCAGTTACAAGTAAATTATGGTATATGGCTGCAATGACAACAAATTATGGTTTATCATTTCCTCCAAACTGTGCTACATTGAAATATGAAGAGGCATGGTTTTATAAAAGGAGGGGGTGTTATGTATGAGTTCCGGCCAGTAACCGAACGGGCGTGGGCATTCCGTGAGAAGGTGCGCGAGCGCCGTTTCCGCGTAGACAGCGAGCGCAGTATGATTGTCACGAGGTTTTATGCCGAACATGAAAACCTGATTTCCGTTATGCGCATCCCCATGACCCTGAAAGAGGCCTGCGAGAAGATGACTATTCGGGTGGAGGACGGCGAGCTGCTGGTGGCAAACCGTTCCCGCTATTTTGAGGGTTCAAGCAACCAAGTGGAGTGGAACGGCCCCGGCTGGATGCCAGAGGCCGTTGAAATGGGCGTATGGAAAAAAGGAGAGGACGGCTTTTACCACAATCCTCCGGAGGAGGAGCTGCGGGCGTTCATCAGTCAGGACGATGTGGACGCGCTGCTGTCCATCCGTGATTTCTGGAAGACCCGCAAGATTGGCGACGCGGCTCTGGCGTGGGAACCGGCTGCTTATGAAGAACAGCGTCGTCTGAACGTCAGCAGCTACAACGACCGCATCGCCCCTATGGGCTTCTCTTACGGGCATTTGATTCCCAGCTATAAGAAAATCATCGCGGCACGACCACCGGCAAGCTGACCGTGACCGACAGCAGCATTAGGGGGAAACGGGGCAGCATCACCGCAGTGGGAAAGCTCTTCCAGGTTAATACCGACAGCGAGCTGAGTATAGGCGGAGGCGTGGCGCTGACGTCCACAGGCAAGATGGGCATCCAGAACGAGGATGGCGTCATCAACGTGCCGGAGGGCGGCTTCTCCATCAACGCCCCGGAGCATCGCGCCATTCTCAACCGCGGCACGTTCAACGGGAATAACATCCCCTTTACGGCGACGAACGGCCGCTATGCCACACTGACGCTGGAGACCGGCACGGTCACGAACCTGAACGCCAACGCGGCCAACACCGGCAGCGGCCGTGCGATTGAGGTGGGGGACGACACCTACGACTGGGAGAACGACGTGACCATCATCGGGGGCACTTACAGCGCCGCGAAGGACTACGCCCTGTATGTGATGAACCAGAGCAGAATCAAGGTCGCCCTCAAGGGCGGGACGTTTTCTTCCGACCAGCGTAGCGCCATTTCGTATGGCGGGGAGGACTATGCCGACCTGCTGGCGGAGGGCTATGGCTATACCCCAGACAACGGCCAGGCCTTCTTTCAGGGAGAGGCCTGCGAGGCGGCGCGCTATCTCTCTGTGATGGAAGCGAACGGCAAGCAGCCCATTGTCCCGCTGGTGTTCACGAACAGCGTGTTTCTGGCGGCGGGGGAGAGCAGGCCCGGCGGCGGGACGCTCTCGCTGTCAGAGGGCACGGACAACAATAATGGCGGCAAGGACTACACCCTCACCATGGAAAACGTGAACCTGATGGGGCTTGTAACGCTGCTTTCCGCACCGGTTGGCCTCTATTTTGTGCGGATTACTGAACATGACCGGTTGAACGTCAAGCTGGTGGGCCGCAACACGGTGGACGCTTCGGTGGCAGACGGCAGCGAGACCAGCGGTCATCGGCAAAAAGGGGGCGGCCCACAGTCACGATATGTCCGTCGAATGTGGCAGCGAGGCCCCCATCGGCTTCGACCACGTCATCTCCGCTGGGGAGAACGGCAGTCCCCTCATTGACGGCGTGAACTGGCCGACAACGCCGAGCGGCTCCAGTTATTATTACGAGCTGCCCGCCGGGAACTACTATCTGGCCAGCGACGTGACCACGAGCTTCACCAAAATCACGGGCGAGGTCAACCTGTGCCTCAACGGCCACACCCTGAATACGGGTGCAGGCAGTGCAGGAATTCAGGTCGCCGGGGAGGACGCCGTTTTGAACCTCTGCGACTGCGGCACGAGGGGAACGGTCACCGGGGCGAGCAAAAGTGCCATGGCCGACATCGCTGAAGTTGAAGTGGAGAACAAAGCCAGCTTTTCCCTGTACGGCGGCACGGTGCATAACACGGCGGACGGCGGAGTAGCGCAAGGCGTTTCCACGCTCAGCGGGACGCTGAACCTCTATGGCGGCACGGTTATCTCCGACTGCGACAACGCCGTCTGGTTTGACAGATGGCAGGCGGTGGCCCTCCATATTTCCGGCGGGCCGGTCCTTCGGGGCGCGGCGGATAAGGCAGACGTCATTCTATACACGTTTGGCAGCAGCAGTAAGACCGTCACCCTCGACGGGCCGCTGACGGCCGCCCAGCCCTATCGGGTGGCGGTACAGGGGGCAAAGCCCTTCACCACCGGGTGGAGCGGACACATGGACGGCGCGGACTTCTCCGACTATTTTGTCAGCGCCACCAAGGGACTGTTTTTTGAGGAGAACGGCGGCGAACTGATGTTCTCTGAGTACGCCATCACCGGCCAGCCCACGGCGGAGAACGGCTATACCGTCACTGCCAACGGCGCGCCCGCCTGTGCCCCCGCAGGCTATCAGTGGTATCCCGCCAAGGTCACCACCGAGGCGGTCACCGACCGAAACGCCACCGGGTATTCCGGGAGCAGCGGTGCTCCTATGACAGCGAAGCGGGCGTGTGGAAGTGCGAGGGAAGCTACGTTATGGAGCCTCGCTATTTCACCATCCACCTCTCCAAGGGCGCGGTGGTCACGGTGTCCCTCTCCGCGCCGTTGGGCCGCAATATGCGGCTGCAGCTATATCCGCAGCCTTATAACTATGACTATCTGGTCCAGACAGACGAAGTCAACGGGAACGGGGAGTATGTCCTCACCGCCCCGGCAGAGGGCGATTATATTTTCATGATTGATAATATGTACGGCGAACCCTTTACGCAGCCCACCCTCACCGCCAAGGTGACGGAAGCCAAGCTGGGCGCGGCTGTCAGCGGCCAGACCACCGCCAAGCTCACCGCGGCGACAGCGGGGATTTACCTCTGCCGGGTCACGTGGGCCGACGGCACGGCGCTGAACACCGACCTTGTGTCCTACACGCCCGCCGCATCCGAGCACACCCACGTCTGGGATACGGCGTGGACGAAGCACGCGAACCACCACTGGCACGAGTGCACCGCCGACGGGTGCGGTGTGGAAGAGGACAGCGAAAAGAACAGCTATGGGCCCCACACATGGAATGACGGCGTGGTGACCACCCAGCCCACTGTGGACGCCGAGGGCATCAAGACCTATACCTGCACTGACTGTCAGGCCACCAAGACCGAGGCCATACCCAAGCTGAGCTTTGATATTTCCGGCACGGTGACCGACCATGAGGACAATGCGGTGAAGCAGGCGGAGGTCAAGCCATGCGGGGCGGCGGTCAGGTCGGCGAAAGCGTGATGACTGACGCACAGGGCCGGTATACCTTCACGGATGTGCCGGAGGGCCGTTACAATGTGGTGGCCACAAAGAGCGGCGTGACCAAGACCATTCTGGTCGAGCTGACGGCGGACGTTGCCGGAAAGACCATCAAAATGCCTGAGGGCAGCAGAAACAGCGTGGTGAAAGTCGAGGGCGCGGGCACGCCCGCAGCGGTGGTCGGCGGCGTAGACGCCGTGGCCGAGGCTGAGCCGGTCGGCGGCGGCGACACCGTTACGGTGACGCTGACCATAGAGGCCAAGAATGCGCCGGACGACAAGGCGGAAATTGACGCAGCGCTTGCCGAAGGCACGAGGGGCGTTCTCTACCTCGACCTGTCCCTGCTGAAGCAGGTGAACGGGGGCGAGGCGGAGAATATTCGGGAGACTGGGGACAAGGTGCTGGAAATCGTCATCCCCTATAATTTCACCGGCAAAGAGAACGTCGCCGTTTACCGCAGACACGGCGGGGATGACGCCGAAGCCCTTCTGGAAGCGGAGACAGGAGCCGACGGCACTTATTTGCTGGATAGAGAGCGGGGGCATGTCACCATTTACGCCGCGAAGTTCTCCACTTATGCCATCGGCTATACGACGAAGGCCCAGAATCCAACTCCGCCGCTGGTTGCGCCGCCGCGTCCGGCGTGGAACCCCTTTGTGGACATGGCTTCCAGCGACTGGTTCCACAATGGCGTGAAGTACGTCTATGAGCAGGGCTTGATGACAGGTACCGACGCGGCGCACTTTGCTCCCAAGCTCGACGTCAGCCGGGGGATGATGGCCGTCCTGCTGTGGCGGCTGGAGGGCGAGCCTTCCTCTCAGCATAAGGTTTCCTTCACCGATGTGGCGGCGGACGCCTATTACGCCAAGGCCGTGGCGTGGGCCGATGAACAGGGTTATGTAATCGGCTATGACAGAAGCAGGTTTGCCCCTGACAAGCCAATCACCCGCGAGGAGTTGGCCGCGCTCCTCTGGCGGTACGCGGGCAGACCTGTGCCGACCGGCAGCCTCTCCGCTTTCACGGACGGGGACGAGGCGAGCGGCTACGCCAGAGAGGCGCTGCGCTGGGCGGTAGAGCAGGGCATTGTCACCGGACGGGGCGGCGGTGTGCTCGACCCCACCGGAAAGGCCACCCGCGCCGAGACCGCGGAGATGCTTCGGAGATACAGGACGATAAGGGAATAATTGGATAACAGGAGAGGGAGGCTGTGAGTATCGCTCACAGCCTCCCTCTTTTGCCGTTTCCGCCCGCGCGGTTGAACGACCCGCCGCCCTATGCTAAAATAGGGGGAAATAGGAGCAAAACAACAGGAGGTGCGGTATGCCTCACATTATGATTATAGAAGACGACCCTGCCATCCGAGAGGAACTGGCCCTGCTGCTGACTAATGAGGGCTATCAGGCGGCGGCGGTCACGGACTTTACCAATGTGGCGGAGCAGGCCGAAAAGGCCGCGCCCGATTTGATTTTACTGGATTTGGGACTGCCGGGGCGGGACGGTATGGCCCTGTGTGCCGACATCCGCAGGGCAGGGCGGACGCCCATTATATTCGTCACCAGCAGGGACTCCGCTGTGGACGAGCTGCGGGCCTTGAGTTTGGGCGGGGACGATTACATCACAAAGCCCTATAACATCCCAGTGCTCCTGGCCCGTATCAAAGCAGTCCTGCGCCGGGGCGGCGGCCCGGCGGAGCCGGATGTGCTGGAGGCGGGCGGCTTGACCCTCCACTTGACGGAGGGGACGGCGTCGGCGGGGGAGAAATCCGTGGAGCTGACCCGGAACGAGCTGAAGATACTGGCGCATCTGATGGCCGGCGGGGGGAAAATCGTCTCGCGGGCCGACTTGATTGAAGCCCTGTGGGACAGCCAAATTTACATTGACGACAACACCCTCAGCGTCAATATGACCCGCCTGCGCGCCAAGCTGGAGGGCATCGGACTGCCCAGTTTCATCAAGACCCGGCGGGGAATGGGGTACCAGCTATGACGCTGCGGGAATTTTTGTCTGACCGGCTGTTCCGAAATGTCACCCTTTTACTTTGTATCGCCGTGGCGGGCCTTTTTCTCAAGGCTACCGGCACCCAATCCGGGGTGCTTGTGATTTTGCTTCTGGCGCTGCTTCTAATCTTCGCGGCGGCACAGCTGACTGACTTTTTCCGCCAGAGGGCCAGGCTGCGGGAGCTGAAGGCTATTTTAGACGGCCTCGACCAAAAATATCTGTTCGCGGAGTGTGTTCCGCCGCCCAAAAGCCCTTATGAGCGGCGGTTGTTCGAGCTGACCCGTCAAGCGGGGCGGGCCATGACGGGCGCGGTGTCCGACGCGCAGGCGGCTCAGCGGGAGTACCGGGAATATGTGGAGCGCTGGGTGCATGAAATCAAAACGCCCATCACCGCCGCCCGGCTGATGTGCGGCCATCTGGACGGGGATACCCGCCGCAGGCTGACCTATGAGCTGGGCCAGATTGAGGCCCATGTGGAGCGCGCTTTGTTCTATGCCCGGACGGAAAGTCCGGAACGGGACTGCGTCATCGGCCGGATAAATTTGAGCGAAATTGCGGCGCAGGCCATCGGCGCGCACCAGACGCTGCTCATTCAAAGCGGCGTCCGGGTGGAAACGGAGGGGCTGGACTGCCCCGTTTACACCGACGGAAAGTGGGTGGCTTTTATGTTGGGGCAGCTGCTTCAGAATGCCGTCCGTTACCGGGGGGATGCGCCCGTCGTCACCCTGTCCGCCCGCCCCCTTGGGAAGCAGGTGCGCCTTACCGTGAAGGACAACGGGATTGGAATTCCCGCCCACGAGCTGCCGCGGGTCTGCGACCGGGGCTTTACCGGAAGCAACGGCCGCGCCAGAGGCGGCTCTACCGGCATGGGCCTGTACCTGTGCAAAAAGCTGGCCGGTTTTCTGGAACTTGGGCTGGACGTCGCTTCAGAGGAAGGGGTGGGGACGGTAGTGACGCTCACCTTTCCGGCAAAAGAAAACCTTACAAAACTGTAAGGAAAATCAATATCACTTCGATACAACAGCCTTTGTTTTTGGTGTAGGATAAAGCCACAAGCAAAGGAGGCAACCGCTATGCTGCAAGTACAAAACGTAGAAAAATACTATGGGAGCAAAAACAACGTGACCAAAGCCCTCGACCGGGTGAGCTTCGATGTGGAGACGGGGGAGTTTCTGGCCATCATGGGCGCGTCAGGCTCCGGCAAGACGACCCTGCTCAACTGCATCTCCACCATCGACGCTATCAGCGCCGGAAAGATACTGCTGGACGGTGTGAGCGTGGCCGAATTGTCCGAAGCGGAGTTGGCAAGGTTCCGCCGAGAGCGGCTGGGCTTTGTATTTCAGGACTTCAATTTGCTGGACACCTTGACCGTTGAGGAAAACATAGGGCTGGCCCTCTCTCTGAACCATGAAGACCCGGAGACGGTGCAGGGCCGGGTGCGGGAAACGGCCGGACGGTTGGGCATCGCCGACGTTCTGGAGAAATTCCCCTATCAGGTGTCCGGAGGACAGAAGCAGCGGGCGGCCTGCGCCCGCGCCATGGTGGCGGGGCAGTCCCTGCTGCTGGCCGATGAGCCGACGGGGGCGCTGGACTCCAAGGCCGCCAAAAATTTGCTGGAAATCATGTCCGCAATGAACTGCGATATGGGCGCCACTATCCTGATGGTCACCCATGACGCATACAGCGCCAGTTACGCGGGACGGGTGCTCTTCCTGAAGGACGGGCGGGTCTTTAACGAGCTGCTGCGGCGAGAGCAGGGAAGAACGGTCTTTTACCACCAGATACTGGATGTGCTGGCCGCGCTGGGGGGTGACGTCAGTGACGTTATCTAAACTGTCGTTCCGCAATGCAAAGCGGCAGGCCAGAGATTATCTGGTCTATTTCGCCACGGTGGTCATGGCCGCAGCCCTGCTGTACGCGTTTAACGGGCTGCTGTTTTCGCAGGAGCTCAGAACGCTTTCCAAAAGCATGGAGCTGCTCCCGCTGATGCTTGCACTGGCCAGCGCCGCGGTGGTGTGCGTTTTTGGCTGGCTGGTGGCCTATGCCACCAAATTCATGCTTTTGTGCCGAGGCCGGGAGCTTGGCACTTACCTGCTCATCGGACTGGAAAACCGACAGGTGTCGCGCCTGTTCTTTCTGGAAAATCTGGCGGTGGGCGGCTGCGCGCTGCTGCTGGGCATGGCATTAGGCGGACTGCTTTATCAGGCGTTCCGGGCCATCGCGCTGACCCTGTTCGGACTGCCCTACCGCTTTGCCTTTGTATTTTCCCTCCCTGCCTTGGGGCTGACGGCGGCCTATTTTGCCCTGATTTACCTCCATGCCCTGCGCCGCAGCCGAAAATATATCTGCAAGGCGAAGATACACGACCTGATTTACGTTGAAAAGCAGAACGAGGGCGTAGTCATCCAAACGGGAAAAAAGCGCCGTTGGATTTTTGCCGCCTCTATCGCGCTGGGCGTGGTTGGAACCTTTTTGCTGATGGTGGGCGGCTCTCTCCCCGGCATTGCCGGGGCGGGGTGCTTGGTTGTGTTCATGTTCGGCATCTTTCTCAGCTTTGCCTCCGGAGTGCCTGCTTTCTTTGATAAGCGTCCCGCCCGGAAATATCGGGGGCAAAACCTGCTGGTGTTCCGCACGCTCACCGCAAAGCTGGCGACCATGGGCGTTCTGATGGCCGTCATCTCTCTCATCTTCACCGCCACCCTTATTTCGGAAGGGGCGGGGCTGGTATTCCGGGGGCTGTTTTCCGGCCGGGCGGCGGAGAGCGCCTGCTTCGACCTGTATGTGGACATGGCGGGAGACGACCGAGACCCCACTCCCTATCTGGACTACATTCAGGAGAATATCCCGGTGGAGCAGTCCGTGCTGTATCAGGTGCGCCTGAGCGAAAACGGGCAGGTGCAGGACTATATCAACAGCCGTGTCCTCTATGAAAACGACGGCTATGAGCAAGACCCGGTCCTCCGGTACAGCGACTATGCCGCCCTGCGCGCCATTGCGGGCTATCAGCCCGTGGAGCTGGAGGAGGGGCAGTACCTCTTCCACTGCATGGCCTATCTGGAGGATACGCTGAAGGGGTATGGGCAGCCTGTCGCGCTGAACGGCGTCACGCTGGAGCCGGGCGGCGTCTGTACCGGGCATCTTGCCCAAAACTCCGGCAATGGACGGGGCTATATCCTCGTGGTGCCGGACGAGGCCGCGGAAGGCCTGCCTGTCCACCATCTGGCCTATGCCGCCCAAACGGCGCAGCCCGTCTCCAGCGAAGCTTATGACGGCCTGATTGCCGTAATGGACAAAATATGGGCGGGTACCGGCTTCGGCGATGAAATCACTGCCAAGGCGCAGGCGGAAGCGGAGGTGGCTGCCCAGACCGCCATCACCGTATTCCCGCTGTACTATCTGGCTCTCGCCCTCACCATGACCGCTGCCACCATTCTCACCATTCAGCAGCTCAGTGAGTCGGAGCGGTACAGGCGGCAGTTTGCCCTGCTGCAAAAGCTGGGGATGAGCCGGCGGGAGATGTCGAAAGCCCTGCGCACCCAGTTCGCCATCTACTATGCCCTGCCCGCCCTGCCGCCAGTGCTGGTGGGGGCGCCCGTCCTCCTGCGTCTGGCTCACGCGCCTGAACCGGGCGTGATGGTGGGGCTTTCCAGCCCCGCCGTCATCGTCGCCTCCTCGCTGGCCGTCTTTTTTCTGATTTATGCGGTTTATATTCTGCTGGCCTATACCAGCTTGAAGCGAAGCGTACTGCCGGACAAACTTTGAAAGAATTGCGGTGCAGCATGGGACATACTGCCGTGAAAAAGCAATGGTTGGTTGCTCAGTTGGATGGACAGGCGTCCAAAAAACAAAAGGCCTCGAAATCCGTAGATTTCGAGGCCTTTTTGGAGCTACTGATGTGACTTGAACACACGACCTGCTGATTACGAATCAGCTGCTCTACCAACTGAGCTACAGTAGCAAATTGCCTTGTTTGTCAACAGCGCAAAAGCTGTCTATAACTGACTAAATCATTATAGACAATTAGAACGCGCTTGTCAACCGCTGAAATGGATTATACGCTTTGTATATAGCAGGGCATTTCCGGTGTGAAATTTTGGAATGAAGAAGAGGCGATAGGTCGGCACCCTTGAAACAGCAGGGGTGTAAAGCGAAAAAAGTAGGGTTATATAGACCTAAATAATTGACATAATCCTTTTCGGAAAAAGAAATTACAAAACGTTATGCACATTTTCCACAGATTTTTCCACAGTCAAAAATTCATTGATATAAAAGGGATACAGGGAAAAATCCAAAAAAGTAGAAAAGCCGCAAATCGAGAAAAGCTGTCTTTGAAACGCTCTGCTTTAAGAGACATAATAATGTTTTATGATAAAAAAACCGCCGGAACCCATCTTCAAATGAGTTCCGGCGGAATCAGCCAGAGAAATTATCAGGCGTTCAGGTCAAACACCCGCTCCAACAAAGCCTTGGCCTGAGCTTCATCAGGCACCTTGCGGCCAAAGGTGTGCATAATTTCGCCCATGACATATGCGCTGCAGGAGGCCAAATCTTCACGTGTGAGCTTCTGCTCTGTGCAGGTGGGAATACCGACAGTCTTGGAGAGGGCACGAACGGCCTCCGCAACCTCTTGCCCCAGAGTGGCCACATTGCCGGAGAGCTTGGCCCCCATGATTTTTCCGACCCGCTCATACTTTTCGGGGCAGGCGTCCGCCATATACTCGATGATGACGGGCGTGACCCAAGCACAGGCAATGCCGTGGGGAATATGGAAGTTGGCGCCCAGAGAGTGAGCCATGGCGTGGCCAAGATTAACGGCGGCGTCCGCGAAGGCGATGCCCGCATAGTTGCTGGCAATGGCCAGATTTTCACGGGCTTCCAGATTGCCAGGCTCTTTCACAGCTACCGGCAGCCACTTGGCGATGCGGGTAATACCGTCATAGGCCAATGTGTCGGAATGGGGATTGGGCACCATCACCGAGCACAGCACCTCGCTGCAATGGGAGAAGGCGTCCATGCCGGTGTAAGCGGTGACGTCGGCGGGGACGGTGAGGGTCAGTTCAGGGTCGACGATGGCGGCGGCAGGAGGCGCGAACACGCCGCACTTCCAGTGAGTCTTGGTGTTGGTGATGACCGCCACAATCGTGTTTTCGCTGCCTGTACCGGAGGTGGTGGGAATAGAGATAACGGGAAGCTGAGGGCCGGGCATGGGGGGGACGGTGATGTCAAGGAACTGTTCCATGGTCTTGCCGTTCACCGCGAAGGCGGCGATGCCCTTGCCGGTGTCCAGCGTGCTGCCGCCGCCGATGCTCACCACGGCCTCCGCCTGCATGGCCTTGGCCTGCTCCGCACCGGCCGCCACGCTGTGGTCGGGGGCGTCGGTCTCCACGCCGCTGAAAACCTCATAGGCAACGCCGGCGGCCGTCAGGCTGTCCAGCAGCTTCTGGGTATGGCCCAGTTCCAGAACCTTGGGGTCGCTGACCACCAGAACCTTGGACAGCCCCATCTGCTTGCAGGTTTCACCTGCCGCGGCTACCGCGCCGCTGCCATAGGTGACAGGACAAAGCTGGTTATAACGCTGAAACATATTTCTTCCTCCTAATTAAATCTTGATATTATACAAGATAAATTTATCACAAGGGAATTATAGCAGAAAACGCCGTCAAATCCTTTGTTGAAAATTGAAAAAAATAATCTGTTGGGGAAAAGGAAGATACAGCCTGAAATTATTCTAAAAGGACAAATAATTTTTGAAAATTTATTGAAAGTTGCAATTCTGACGACTATCTGGGTAAGAGAAGGCAGACTTTTGACAGAAAAAAGCAGAAAGCGCCTTGCTTATTTGTCCAAAATGGACTAAAATATAAATACAATGAAGCAAGGAGGGAGCGCCTGTGGCGGTCACGGTAAAAGAGTTGATGGCGGCGCTGAAAACTTGGGAGCCGGAGCTGCTGGCGCTGCACCGTACAGAGGTCGGAAGATTTCACCTGTTGCGGGGAGGGGAGCGTCCTGAGCGCCCGGACTGCCTCTATCTGTGTAAAACCTCCCAGCTGATGAAGGCGGGAGCGCCTCAAGGCGGCATGTTGCTGGCTGTGGAGGATGCGCCCTTGCCCGATGGGTTCGGGCAAAGTGAGGAGTGCACTGTGCTCAAGCTGCCGTTCCACGCACCGCTGGAGGATGTGTTCGATGCGGTAGAGGGGTGCTTTAACGACGCGGTCTATGTGGCCGACTGCACCGCCCGCCTGTTGCAGGCCTGCCGCCAAAATCGGGGCGTGCAGGCCCTGATGGATTTGGGCTATGAAATGCTGGGCAATCCGCTCCTGTTGGTTGACATCTCCCTGTGTTTCGTGGCTCATGCGGGCGGAAATACCGTCAAGGATGAGCCGCTGTGGGAGTGGACGCTCTCCAAGGGCTATGTGACGGAGGAGTACGTCAATTCGGTGATGATTGAGGCGGGCGACCGCCAGATGACGGAACAGGACGCCTTCATTTGGGAGAAGGGGCTGCTGAACCACACCCAACTGGTGGGACGGGTCATGCGGGGGAATATTCCGCTGGCTTACCTGAAGGTGCTTTCCTACAATAAGCCCATTTCCGAGACGGACCAGAAGATTCTGGGCGTGCTCTGCGGCTTTATGGCCATGGCCTTACCGGACACCAACGACGGCCACCCCAGCGAAGCGCCGCTGGTCGAGTCCTTTTTAACTGCCCTGCTGAACCAAAAGCTCTATGACAACGACGCCATCGAGGAGCGTGTGCGGCGGTTTAATTTGAAATTTTATGACAACCTTTACATTATTGTGGTGGAACTGGGCGATACGATGAAGGGGCAAAGTGACCGGCTTTTCCACTTTAAACGGAAGCTCCAGAATTTTTTGAACCGCGACACATTGACGATTTATGTAAACTATCTGGTTGTGGTATACGACACCAAAGAAGAGCAGATGTTGACGGCGCAGGAGGAGGAGAATTTCCGCAAGCTGCTTTCTACTTACGGAGCGAGCGCGGGCGTGAGTCTGCCTTTCAAGCGCCTGTATGAGGTGCCGGAGCAATATAAGCGGGCGGTGACCGCCCTAAATATTGCCCATCAGCTCAAGAAAAAGGACAGGCTGTACGCTTACAGCGACTGTATTTTAGAGCATATGCTGCTGATTTTTTCCGAGCGGGCGGATATGATGAACTTGGTTCATCCGGCGGTGCTGGCCCTGATGGAAAGCGATGAAAAAAAGAAGGGTAGCTTGTGGGAAACGCTGGTGGCCTACCTGAACCACAATCAGGACATCATTCAAACCTCAAAAGCATTGCACATTCACTATAACACGTTGAAATACCGCTTGAAGCGGATTGTGGAGCTGACCGGCCTTGATTTGCTGGACAGTCAGACCGTGTTTTGGCTCCAACTGTCGGAAAGGACGCTGGACATCCGGCGGCGGATGCTGTCGGAAGAGGATGAAACAGAAGAATAAGGACAAAGAAAAACGCCGGACGGCATCGCCGTCCGGCGTTTTGGCGTTTGGAACGGGAATTTTACATGGATTTAACAGAGCTGTGATAGCTCTCTTTACATACAAACAGTAAGCTGGTGCTTGTTCCCAAGTATAGAACGATTTGGACGATACATAATGAGGAAGAAAGGAAGACTGACACAATGAACAAAAAACATTTATTGGCGTTTTTCACTGCGACTGTTTTGCTCCTGACGCTGGCGGGCTGCACCGGGACGAAGGAGCCGGGCGAGAGCAATATGCCTTCTGCAACCGTGGCCGGAACGGTGAATACAGACGGATCCACCTCCATGGAAAAGGTCGTCAAGGCGCTGGGCGAGGCCTTTTCAACGGAGTATCCGAGCGTGACGGTTAACTACAATGGCAGCGGCAGCGGCGCGGGGGTGGAGTCCGTCCTGAACGGCTCGACTGATTTGGGGCTGGCAAGCCGCAGCTTGAAGGAGGAAGAAACAGCGTCCGGGGCAGTGGCACATGTGGTGGCGCTGGACGGCGTGGTCATCGTGGTCAACCCGGAAAATACGGTAAGCGACCTGACGGTGGAGCAAATTGCCGGGATATATACGGGCGAAATCAAAAACTGGAGCGAGGTGGGCGGAGCGGACATGGCCATCGCCGCTTATGGCCGTGAAGCGGGCAGCGGCACGCGGAGCGCCTTTGAAGAAATCGTAGGCATCAAGGACGCCTGCCGGTATGCCAATGAATACTCCTCCACCGGCGACGTTATCGGGGCGGTGTCAAACAATCCAAATGCCATCGGATATGCCTCTCTCGCAGCGGTGAACGATACCGTGAAAGCATTGAAGGTGGGCGGCGTTGCGTGTACGGAGGAAACGGTGCGCAGCGGGGAATATGCCATCCAGCGGCCCTTTGTCATCATTACAAAGGAGGATGTCACTTTGAGTACAGCGGCGGAGGCGTTCCTGAGCTATGCCTTGAGCGCGGAGGCGGCGCCTGTTATCACAGCCGCCGGTGTGGTGCCCGCTAATGGATAAGGCGGAAAAGCGGTTTGGCCGCCGGACGCTGGAAAGGGCCATGCATGCTGTATTTCTGGTGTGCGGCTTAATTGCTGTCGCCTTCGTTCTGCTCATCACCGTCTATTTGATTGCCTCCGGCCTGCCCGCCATCATGCAGGTGGGGCTGGGTAATTTCCTGTTCGGTGCGGTATGGGAGCCGACCGCCACCACGCGGGAGCCGAGCTTCGGTATTCTGCCCTTCCTGCTGACCTCCATCTATGGCACGGCGGGGGCGGTAGTCTTGGGGGTACCGCTTGGCTTTTTCACCGCCGTATTTTTGGCCAAAGCAGCCCCGCCCAAGCTGGCGGCTGTGGTGCGCGGGGCGGTGGAGCTGCTGGCAGGTATCCCGTCGGTGGTGTATGGCCTTGTGGGGATGCTGGTGTTGGTGCCACTACTCCGTGAGGCGTTCCGGCTGCCTGCCGGAGACAGCTTGCTGGCGGCTATGCTCGTGCTGGCAGTGATGATTTTGCCGTCTATCATCAGCGTGGCGGAGACTGCCCTGCGGGCGGTGCCGCGGGAGTATGAGGAGGCAAGCCTTGCGCTGGGGGCGACAGAAATTGAAACCTATTTTCGGGTGACGGCACCGGCGGCCAAAAGCGGCATTGCCGCCGCCGTGGTGCTGGGGGTGGGCCGAGCCATCGGGGAGGCGATGGCAGTCCTGATGGTGGCGGGCAACGTGGCCAATATGCCGTCGCTGCTGACCAGCGTTAAGTTCCTCACCACCGCCATTGCCAGCGAGATGAGCTATGCCGCCGTGGGAAGCCTCCAGCGGCAGGCGCTTTTCTCCATCGGACTGGTGCTGTTTCTGTTTATCATGCTGATTAACGCCCTGCTGAACCTTCTGCTGAAGCGAGGCGGAAAGGGGGGACGGGGATGAGAACGTCACCACAAAAGGGGCTGCCCCTTCGGCGGCGGGCTTACGGCGGCGCTATGCGGGTACTGCTGTACCTGAGCGCTGCGGCCACGCTGGGACTGCTGGCCTTTCTCATCGGCTACATCCTCTATCGGGGTTTGCCCGGACTTTCGTGGGAGTTCCTCACCAGCGCGGAGAGCATGCTGAAGGAGACGGACGGTATTCTGCCTGCCATCCAAAATACGGTTTTTGTGGTGCTGGTGACCTTGGCCATCGTGCTGCCGCTGGGGGTAGGGGCGGCCGTCTACCTGACGGAGTACGCCCGCAGCCGAAGAATAGCGGGGGCGGTGGAGTTCGCGGCGGAAACGCTGGCGGGCATTCCGTCCATCGTGTACGCGCTGGTGGGAATGTTGGTGTTCTGCCAGTTTTTGAGCCTGCAAAAGACCCTGTTGGCCGGCGCCTTGACTTTGGTCATCATGACTCTGCCCACCATTATCCGCACCACCCAGGAGAGCCTGAAAACGGTGCCGCAGGGCTACCGGGAGGGTGCGCTTGGCTTGGGCGCGGGAAAGTGGCGCATGATTCGCACCGTGGTGCTCCCCAGCTCTGCGGACGGCATCGTCACTGGCTGCATCTTGGCGGTGGGGCGCATTGTGGGGGAGTCCGCGGTGCTGATGTTCACCGCGGGAATGGGCACCACTCTTCAGCAGTTTTTCACGGCCGGAGGCTTTACGAAAAGCTCCGGCGCAACTCTGACGGTGGCGCTGTACGTCTATGCCAAGGAGCGGGCGGAGTTCGGCCTTGCCTTTTCCGTGGCGGTGGTGCTGCTGGCCGCCACGCTCCTTATCAACCTGTCTGCCAAGCTGGCGGCCAGAAAACTAAAAAAAAGATAGGAGGCAGGGCATGAACAATCCTGTCATTGAGACAAAAAAACTGAGCCTTTTCTATGGAGCGCATCAGGCCCTCAAAGCGGTCTGCATGGCCGTTCCGGAACGGGGCATCACCTCCCTGATTGGTCCCTCCGGTTGCGGGAAATCCACCTTCCTGCGCACCATCGACCGGATGAACGACCTAGTGCCTGGTGTGCGGGTAGAGGGCGAACTGCACTACCGGGGCGAAAACGTCTATGCTGCCGGAACGGATGTGACCGAGCTGCGCCGCCAGATTGGCATGGTTTTTCAGCGGCCCAACCCCTTTCCCATGTCCATCTATGACAATGTGGCCTACGGCCCACGCACCCACGGGATTCGCAGCAGGGTTCAGCTTGACGCCATCGTGGAGGAATCCCTCCAAAAAGCGGCAATCTGGGATGAGGTGAAAGACCGCTTAAAAGCCCCAGCGCTGGGACTGTCCGGCGGGCAGCAGCAGCGGCTTTGCATCGCGCGGGCGCTGGCGGTAAAGCCGGATGTGCTGCTGATGGATGAAGCGACCTCTGCCCTCGACCCTATCTCAACCTCAAAAATTGAGGAGCTTGTCACGGAACTGAAAAAAGATTATACTATTATTATGGTGACGCATAATATGCAGCAGGCGGCCCGCATCTCTGACCAGACGGCTTTTTTTCTGCTGGGCGAACTGGTGGAGTTTGGTGAAACGGAGGCAATATTCTCCATGCCCCGCGACAAGCGTACGGAGGACTACATCACAGGGAGGTTTGGCTGATGCGGACGACCTTTGACCAGCAGCTCGACAAGCTGAAGGAAGAGCTGACCAAAATGGGCGCTTTGTGCGAGCAGGGCATTACCGCCGCCATTGCGGGCTTGATGACGGGAGACGGCGAAAAGGCCAGAGAGGCCATCGCCATCGACGCCGAGATAGACCGCATGGAGCGTGAGATAGAGGACGACTGCCTGCGGCTTTTGTTGCGGCAGCAGCCGGTGGCACGCGACCTGCGGCAGATTTCCGCGGCACTGAAAATGATTACCGACATGGAGCGCATCGGAGACCAGACCACCGACATTTCTGAAATCGTCCTTCAGCTGATTGGAACCGGTTATACAGAGCGGCTGGAGCATCTGGGCGAGATGGCAAAGGCCACGGCCAAGATGGTGACGGGCAGCGTGGACGCTTTTGTGCAGCAGGATTTGGCGCTGGCCAAGCGGGTGGTGGAGTATGACGATGTGGTGGACGATTTGTTCTGCCAGAGCAGGGCAAATTTGATTGAGGACATCCGGCGGGACAGCGGTTGCGGCGAGGAGGCCATCGACTTTCTGATGGTGGCTAAATATTTTGAGCGCATTGGAGACCATGCCACGAATATTGCGGAATGGGTGGCTTTTTCCATCACAGGCCGCCATGGGTTTGGACAGGAGGACGGAGATGGAACTGACTTACGAGACGATTCGGAAAAATGACGAGGTCAACACCTATATCACGCAGGCGGACGAGTCGCTGGTGGCGCTGGGCTACACCGAGCACAGCTTTGCCCATGTGACAAGAGTGGCGGAGACTGCCATGTATATCCTGCGCACGCTGGGTTATCCGGAGCGCACGGTGGAGCTTGCGGGCATCGCCGGGTATCTCCACGATATTGGAAACCTGGTCAATCGGGTTGACCACTCCCAGTCGGGCGCGGTGATGGCCTTCCGCATCCTGCGGGAGCTGGAGATGCCGCCGGCAGAGGTGGCGGCCATCGTGACCGCCATTGGAAACCATGACGAAGGTACGGGCATGGCGGTAAATCCGGTGGCGGCGGCCCTCATTCTGGCGGACAAGACCGACGTGCGCCGCAGTCGGGTACGCCAGCAGGACCCGGAAAATTTCGACATTCATGACCGAGTGAATTATTCGGTGAAGAAGTCCATCGTGAAAATCAATGAGGAGCGCACCATCATCAAGCTGAAGCTGACGGTGGAGAGCCGTTACGGTTCCGTGATGGACTACTTTGAGATATTTATGAACCGTATGATTATGTGCCGCAAGGCGGCGGAAAAGCTGGGCTTGCAATTCAAGCTGATTATCAATGAGCAGCAGCTTATATAGAAGCGTGCGCGGAGGCGCATAGGCGCGGGTGGACCGGAGCGAGGGCGAAAAACCGAAGGCTGGAAGGCGGCCTGTTTTGAGCCCGAGACGGAGGGAAGCCGCGGCGTATGATGCGCCCAGCGCGCGCGTGACAAGGAGAAGCGTGCGCGGAGGCGCATAAGCAGCCACTGTGAGGTGACGCCCATGATTTACATGGTAGAGGACGACGAAAGCATCCGCGAATTGGTGCTGTACACCCTGCGTTCCGCCGGATTTGAGGCGGAGGGCTTCGAGCGGGGGGAGGAATTGTTTGAAGCCCTTGGCCGCCGTCCGGCGGCGTTGATTTTGTTGGACATTATGCTGCCCGGCGACGACGGCTTTACCCTCCTGAAAAAGCTTCGGGCGAACCGGGGGACGGAAGAGGTCCCGATTATGATGCTCACGGCACGGGGCGCGGAATACGACAAGGTGCTGGGGCTGGACGCCGGTGCGGACGATTACTTATCCAAGCCCTTTGGGATGATGGAACTGTTGTCACGGGTCAAAGCCCTGCTGCGCCGGACGGCGCGGCGGCAGGGAGCGGCAGCCGGTGTATTGCGCTGCGGCTTGATTGAGTTGGACCCCGCATCCCGCAGGGCAACCGTTGCGGGGGAGGAGAAGACCCTCACCCGAAAGGAATTTGACCTGTTATATCTTTTCTTGAAAAATCCCGGCGTTGTGCTGACCCGTGACCGTCTGATGGCGGAGGTGTGGGGTGCTGACTTTGCCGGAGAGACCCGCACAGTGGACGTGCAGGTGAGCACGTTGCGGCAGAAATTGGGACAGGCCGGCGATGCGATTGAGACAGTGCGCGGCGTTGGCTACCGCATGGAGGAAAAGACGTGAGGAGGCGTATTTTCGGCGGTATGTGCGGCACCGCCCTGCTGGCGGTTCTTCTGTCGGCGGTGCTGTTCTCGCTGGCCTGCTATCAGCGCCTGTATGAGCAGATGAAGCAGGATACCCGCAAGGAGGCGGGATATATCATTGCTGTGGTCGAGGACAGCGGTTCCGGCTGGATGGAGCGCCTTGCACCGGTGACGGATGCGCGGCTTACCCATATCGCCGCGGACGGCAGCGTGCTCTATGACAGCGAGGGCGCGGCAGGACAATTCGAGAACCATGCCGGACGGGCGGAGGTGCGCGCGGCCTTATCTGGCGGAGTCGGTGAAAGCGCCCGCTTGTCCGGCACCTTGGGGGAACAGACCTATTACTATGCCGTGCGCCTGTCCGACGGTACGGTTTTGCGGGTGAGCAATACCATAGGAAGCGTATATGCCATCCTGCTGGGCGGCGTTCCCCTGCTGGTGCTCATTGTCCTTGCGGCGGTCCTGACGGCGGCGGTGCTGGCAGGACGACAGGCACAGCGGATTGTGCAGCCCATCAATGCGTTGGACTTGGAGGAGCCTGCGGCCAATCTGGGCGCTTACGACGAGCTGTCCCCTCTGCTCGGCCGCATGGCGGCGCAGAACGGGCAGATAAAAAACCAGATGGAAGCGCTTCACCGTCAGCAGGAGGAGCTGGCCGCCATCACCGCCAACATGCGGGAAGGGTTGGTGGTGCTCTCCGCCGGGGCAAAGGTGCTGTCCATGAACCGCAGCGCCCGGGAAATTCTTGGCGCCGGTGCGGAGAGTGTCACCGGGCACAGCATTTTCGCCTATTGCCGCACCAGAGAGTTTTTAGAGGTAGCAGAGCGGGCCTTGGCAGGTCAAAGCGGCAGTACAGAAATAGAGAAGGAAGGGCGCACCTACCGCTTAATGGCAAGTCCGGTGGAGGAGGGCGGCGGAGAAGGCGGGTGCATTCTTCTGCTTGTTGATATTACCGAAGGCCATTCAGCGGAGCGGCTGCGGCGGGAATTCTCCGCCAATGTGTCCCACGAGCTGAAAACGCCGCTGACCTCCATATCCGGTTATGCGGAATTGCTGTGCAACGGTATGGTGAAGCAGGAGGACGTTCCCCGTTTTGCTGAACGAATTTACCAGGAAGCCAACCGGTTGATTGCATTGGTGCAGGATATTATTAAGCTGTCACAACTGGACGAGGGTGCAGCGGAGCTGGAAAAAGAGCCGGTGGAGCTGCTGGCGCTTGCCGAAAGGGTGGCAGAGCGTCTGGGGGACAGTGCGGCCGAACGTCAGGTGACGGTTACGGTGACAGGGAAGCGGCGAACGGTGCAGGGCGTGCCTGCCCTGCTGGACGAGCTGCTCTATAACCTCTGCGAAAACGCAGTGCGTTATAACCGTCCCGGCGGGAAAGTTACCGTGACGGTAGACGAACGCGGCGGAAGAACAGAAGTGACGGTGGCGGATACGGGCGTCGGCATTCCGGAGAATGACCGGGAGCGGGTGTTTGAGCGCTTCTACCGGGTGGACGCCGGGCGCAGCAAGGGCAGCGGCGGCACCGGACTGGGACTATCCATCGTCAAACACGCTGCCCAGTGCCACGGTGCGGCGGTGTCCCTCCAGAGTGCGGAAGGGGAAGGGACAACGGTGACGGTGACCTTTCCGGCGGAATAAGAAAACAAGGCTGTGGAACATCGTTCCGCAGCCTTGTTTTTCTGCACTTTTCAGGCGTTCCTGCTCTTCCTTTTTACAGGGAAGCGTGGTATAATTTGCTCAAACTGATACGGTGGTTTGCATTAAGGGGAGAGCTGTTTCAAAACCAACGCCGCCGCGCCCTTGACCGATGCGTCATAGCCCAGCCGTGTGCGCTCGATGAGGGTGTCCTGAACAAAGGGAACGCAGCTTTCCCGCAGGGTGGCGCGGATGGCGGGGAGTATCAAGTCCAGCGCCGCAGCCACACCGCCGCCCACAAATACCCGCTGGGGGTCTAACAGGTTAAGGGCGGCGCTCAAGGCCCTGCCCAAATACATTCCGGCCCGCTCATAGATGGCGCGTGAAGTGGAGTCTCCTTTGCGGGCGAGGGCTTCGCAGCCACGGGCGTCCATGGGGAGGCCGGCGGTCTCGTACAGCGCGGCGTAAGCGTCGTCCGTTTTGACAGCTTCTTCCACCATGGCGGCAATGCCCCTGCCGGAGGCCATGGCCTCCGCGCAGCCGTGCTGTCCGCAGGAGCACACCCGCGGATGCTCAAACTCCACCTTGATGTGGCCAATCTCACCGGCCACGCTGTGGGCTCCGGTGTAAAGCTGACCGTTCAGAATAATGGCGCTCCCCACGCCGGTGCTCACCGTCATCCACAACAGGTCGGTGAAGCCGCCGAAATAGGCCTCCGCCACGCCGCAGGCGTTTACGTCGCCTTCGGTGACCACCATGGGCGCATCGGGGAGCAGGACGGAAAATTCCTCCACCACATTTACATTGCGCCATCCGGCGAAGGGAGCCAGCAAAAGCACGTTGCCGTCTACCATGCCGGGTACCACCACGCCGACCCCCGCCAACTGGGAAAGGGAAAGCCCCAGTTCGTCCAGACAGGCAAGAAGTTCATTGCGGCAGAGGGCGAAATGGGCGGCGTGGTCGTAACGTATGGTCTCGAATTTGCGGCGGGCCAGCAGGGCGCCGGTCTCGTCGGTGACGGCGGCGATGGTTTTGGTGCCGCCGATGTCGATGGCCCCGATGTACATGGCGAAAACCCCTTCCCACATGGAAAAATAGTCGTTAAAATCATCTTAACATACCCCGCCAAAGGTGTCAATTTGCCAAGGCGGAGAGGGAGGCTTCTTATGGCAGAATGTTACCAAGCGCCCGCCGATACGCGGGCCTATTCGCAAGAGGCGTGCGAGGCGCTGATGAAGACGGATTTTGCCCTTCTGGAGCGCATCGGGAACGTGATTGCATCCACCAAGAAAACGGGGGCGACTATCTTCACCGCAGGCAACGGCGGTAGCGCCGCCACTGCCAGCCATATGGCCAACGACTTGACCAAGGGCTGCCGGGTGGACGGGCGGGAAGGCTTTCGCGTTCACTGCCTGAACGACCCCAACGCCATTGTCACCTGTCTGGCCAACGATTTCTGCTATGCCGATGTTTACAAAATCATGCTGCGCACCCAAGCGCGGCCTAGGGACGTGCTCATTGTGTTCAGCGGCAGCGGGAATTCCCCCAATATCGTCGCCGCCTGCGAAACGGCGAAGGAGATGGGGCTGACCGTTATCGGCTTCGGCGGCCGGGACGGCGGCAAGATGAAGCCGCTGTGCGACCTGTGCCTCATCGCTCCCACGGAGAGCATGGAGCAGCTTGAGGATTTGCACATGATTTATAACCACGCGCTGGTGTGCTATCTGAAAAAAGTGCTCTCCACCACATGGGACGTGGAGACGGTACGCTATCCCGCAGGCGGGTTCCGCCATGCCATCTTTGACTTTGACGGCACGGTGAGCCTGCTGCGGGAGGGCTGGCAGCCCATTATGTATGGCTATTTCACAGAGGAATTGCTCAAATGCCCCAATGCGCCGGGGAAGGATGAGACTTATGCGCTGGTGCGCGATTTTGTGGATACCCTGACGGGCAAGCAGACCATTTTTCAGTGCATCCGCCTTGCGGAGGAGGTGACCCGACTCGGCGGCACGCCGCAGGAGCCGCTTCACTATAAAACGGAATACCTCCGCCGGCTGATGGAGCGTATTGCCCAACGGCACGCCGCCCTGAAGGAGGGCGCAGACCCCGCGCCCTATCTGGTGCATGGTGTGCGGGAATTGCTGCAAGCGCTCAATGCGAGAGGGGTGGAGTGCCATCTCACCAGCGGCACCGATGAGGCGGATGTGGTGGCGGAGGCCAAGCTGCTGGGGGTTGCCCAGTATTTCGCGGGCATCCACGGCGCCACCGACCAAAACAGCACCGCTTGCTCCAAGGAGCAGGTCATCCGCGCCCTGCTGAAGGAAAAGGGACTGCAAGGGGCAGAGCTTCTCTCCTTCGGGGATGGCTTTGTGGAGATAGAGCTGACCAAAGCGGTGGGCGGCTATGCCGTGGCAGTGGCCACAAACGAGGCCAAGGCGGACACTTCTGTGGAGCGGTGGAAGCGAGAGCGCCTGCTGAAGGCGGGGGCCGATTGTGTCATCCCCGATTTTTCCAACCCAAAGCGCCTGATGGCCTATCTGTTGCGGGAGGTGTGAGAAATGCCCTTTCCGCAATTTGACCGTTCCCAGTTGAGCATCAAACCGCTTTGTGAGCGGATACACGACGTACAATATGAAAAAGTGGCGGTGGGCCTTGACGCGCCTCTGCCCCCCTTTGACGACCCCGCCCTGCCGGAGCTGGCGCGAGATATGCTGCGCGCCAAACGGGCGGGGGCGACCACCCTGCTGATGTACGGCGCTCATGTTATCCGTACCGGCTGCGGGGAACATATGATTGAGCTGATGCGCCGTGGACTTGTGACCCACTTCGCCACCAACGGCGCGGGCGGCATCCACGACTATGAGTTTGCCCGCATTGGCGAGACCTGCGAGTCGGTGGCCTGCTATGTGAGCGAGGGTCAGTTCGGCCTGTGGCATGAGAGCGGCATCCTCAACGACATCCTGCGGGAGGGCGTGGAGGACGGCCTCGGCGCGGGCGAGGCCATTGGCCGCTACATCTGGGAGGAAAACCTCCCCGGACGTGAGCAAAGCGTGCTGGCGCAGGGGTACCATCTCCATGTGCCATGCACCGTCCACATCGGCGTCGGCAACGACATCATTCACGAGCATCCCAACTGTTCCGGCGCGGCGCTGGGGGAGGCCAGCTATCGGGATTTCCTCATTTATGCCCAGAGCATCACAAGGCTGGAGCAGGGGGTATTCCTGAACTTCGGCAGCGCCGTCACCGGGCCGGAGGTCTATTTAAAGGCGCTGGCCATGGCACGCAACGTAGCGAAGCAGCACGGTGAGCAGATTGCCCACTTTACCACGGCGGTGTTTGATATGCAAAAGCTGCCCAATATCGGCTATGATAAGGCGCCCGACAAGTCCGACCCCCGCTACTACTTCCGGCCGTGGAAGACCATTCTCGCCCGAACGGTGGCGGACGGCGGCGTGAGCCATTACGTCTGCGGGCTGCACAATGTGACGCTTCCCCATCTGGCGCGTCTGGCCTTTGCGCTGGACGACAGAGAGAGGGCTTGACCAACATGGCACGGGAGGCTTTGATTGCGGCCCTGACGGCGGGCGACGCGCCTGTGGTGGCGGTATTCGGGGACTTCTGCCTTGACCGCTATGTGTATATTGACGCTGAACGGGATGAGCCGTCAGTGGAGACCGGCCTCACCGCGTGGCAGATTGTGGGGGAGCGGTGCCAGCCCGGTGCGGCGGGCACCATTACCAATAACCTCCGGGCGCTGGGCGCTCAGGTTTTCTGCGTGGGTTTGCTGGGCAAGGACGGCGCGGGATACGAATTGAAAAAAGCCCTCCAGCAAGTGGGGGCTTCCATCGAGTACATGGTAGAGACAGAGGAACGCTGCACTTGCTGTTACCTCAAACCCATGCGGCGGGAAAACGGCAGAGAGACGGAATTGAACCGCCATGACTACAAAAATTTCACTTCCACTTCCCGTGAGTTGGAGGACGCCCTGCTGGACAATTTGCGGCGGGTGCTGCCCCAGTGCGATGCGGTGCTGGTCTGCGACCAGTATATGGAGCAGGACTGCGCCGCTGTGACCGCCTACGTTCGGGCGGGACTGGCAAAGCTGGCGGAGGAATTCTCCGAGAAGGTGTTTTACGCCGATTCCCGCGGCTTTATAGACCAGTTCGACAAGATGATTATCAAGTGCAACCACAACGAGATTGCCAAAATCTTTGCCGTATCTCCTGATACGGTGGACGAGGCCGCAGCAGGGCAGTACGCCGCCAAACTGGCGGAACGGACGGGCCGCCCGGTGGTGGTGACGCTGGGCGAGCGGGGCAGCGTGGTATGGGACGGCCGGGAGGCCGCTCATGTCCCCGCTTTTCCTGTTACGGGCGAAATCGACGTGGTGGGCGCGGGCGACGCCTGCAACGCCGGACTGGTGTACGCCCTCTGCAAGGGGCTGCCCCTCCGGGACGCGGCTCTGGTGGGCAATGCGGCGTCCCATTTGGTCATTCGGCAGATTGGCACCACAGGGACGGCAAGGCTGGAAGATGTGGTCATTGTGTTGAAAAAGTGACAAGAAGAACAAAAGGCCCAGAGGCAGGCAGCCTCTGGGCCTTTTGTGTTAATTCTCGTCTGCATCAGAGGGCATACTGAGGTCGCCGTCTATGAACATCTTGTATGCTCGCCTGGCGATGACTTTTGTTTCCGAAAGGTCGAAAGCGCCGCCGATGATACCTCCGACAATGGGGACGGCTTTTCCTAAATTGACGACCCCCTTTTGTACCGAACTTTGTCAGCAGGCGAAAGCCGATTTTCTGATTAATTTTGGTAAGTACAGACCCAGGCAACTTTTTGATGGCTGCCATGGTGACCTTGCTGCCTATCTGTATTCCGATATTTTTCAAGACCTAGTCAATGGATAGCCTGGCCAGACATACATATACGAGGGTCTGTACTTGGTCGCTGGCAATGTCGTATTTACCCATATACGCGAGACAGGCAATCATACGCATCTGGATATACATCACGCTGCTTATATTTGCGGGGATGGCGACCGGCAATGTGATAAGGCCGCCCAAACCGGTTAAGAAACCAGAGGTGGTACACTTTGCAATTTGATTGCGAATGAACATCTGTGCCGCAACATCTGTGCTGTTTCGACTTAAGTAGTCGTTTGCCAACACCTGAATAGGTGGGCTGACTTTAGGGATGCCCTGGATTGATTTTTCATATAGGGTATCCAATAGATGCATGATTTCTTTTTGTCCCATCTGTTGGGCTCCTTTGTGTTGATTTGAGGTCGCTATCATAAGTGGTGTAATTATTGCGGATTTAAGAAAGCCTCTCCTGGAACGGCGTTCCCGGAGAGGCTTTTTTTCAATTCAGTCCACTTTGAGGGCGGCGTCAAAGCTGACATCGGACGGCTCAAAGTTGATTTTCTTGGTGAACTCAAAGGCTTCGGTGGCGCCGAAGATGCGTTCCATACCGCTGTCCTCCCATTCCACCGACAGGGGGCCGTGGTAGCCCATCTGGTTCAGCTCGCGGATGATGCCGTCGAAGTCCACGCTGCCGTGGCCGAGGGAGACGAAATTCCAGCCCCGGCGGGTATCGCCAAATTCAATATGGCTGCCCAGAATACCGGCACGGCCGTCCAGCTTCACCTTCACGTCCTTCATGTGGACGTGGTAGATGCGTTTCTGGAAATCCCGCAGGAACACGCAGGGGTCGACGCCCTGCCACACCAGATGGGAGGGGTCGAAATTCAGACCAAGCGTTTCCCGCCACTCAAAGGTCTCCATCAGCTTGAGGGTGCTGTAATAGTCAAAGGCAATTTCGGTGGGGTGCACCTCCAAGGCGAACTTGACGCCGCATTCATCGAACACGTCAAAAATAGGACTCCACAGTTCTTTGATACGCTGAAAGCCCTCCTCCACCATTTCGGGTGGCGTTTGGGGGAAGGAGTACCAATAGGCCCAGATGGGGGAGCCAAGGAAGCAGGTGACGATACCCACCCCCAGCCTTTGAGCCGCACGGGCGATGCACTTCATCTCGTCAATGGCCCACGCCCGAATCTCGTCCGGTTTGCCGGAAAAACGGGCTGGGGCAAAGTTGTCCAGACGGGGGTCCCAGTTGTCACCCACGCACTGGCCGATGAGGTGGCCGCCGATGGCCCACAGACCGAGGTTGTACTTGGCAAGCGTGCCTTTCAAGTCGGCCACATACTGGTCGTCGGAGAGCGCCTTGCGAACATCAATGTGGGACTGGCAGGCCAGCTCAAGACCGTCATAGCCGATGGTACTCATTTGTTTACATAATTCCTCCAGCGGCAGGTCGCCGAACTGACCGGAACAGATGGTAATGGGGCGTTTCATTGTGATGCCTCCTTACTGTTCAACGTCTACGGCGGCCTTCTTTTCGGAGGATTTCTCCGCCGCGAAGATGACCATCATGGCGTGCATGGCGCTCCTGCCGCTGGCGACAGGCTCCTTGTCCTCCATGATGCTTTCCACAAAAGCGTCGATGACGCCGGTGGAGGTACGTCCGCCGGAGGTCTGCTCCTTGTTGGAGGTGAGCTGGTCAAGCTCGTAAAACACCTTGGTGCCGTCCCGCTTTTCGAGAATGAGGGAGCAACGGGGGTCGTCATACAGGCGCATTTTACCCAGCGTGCCGGAGAGAATGGTGGAGTTGTCCTCCTCGCCGTAATTCGTCCAGCCCACATGCATGGTGCCGATAACGCCGTTTTCCATCTCATAGATGCAGAAGGCGTTGTCGTCCACGGTGATGGGGCTGCCGTCCGGGAAGGTCTTATCCAACGTGGTGACATTAGCGAGGACGCTTTTTACCTTTAAGCCGGTAATATAGTGCACCATATCGGTCTTGTGTACACCAAGGTCGGCCATAGCGCCGAACGCGGCGGTCTTTTTATCAAAGAACCACGAGTTGCGTTGTCCCGTCCAGCCCTCCGGGCCGGGATGGCAGAAGTTGGTCTCAAAGCAGATAAGGCGGCCAATCTCACCGGCCTCCAGCAGCTCCTTTGCCTTGGCATGGGCCTTGGCAAGACGCTGGTTCAGGCCAATCATCAGATACTTGCCTGCCTGTTCGGCGGCCTCCACCATGGCGCGGCAGTCCTCTGCCGTGGTGGCCATGGGCTTTTCGCAGAGGACGTGCTTGCCAGCCTTCAGAGCCTGAATGGATACGGCGGCGTGGGCGTTGTTGGCCACACAGACGGAAACGGCGTCCACGTCGGAGGCCAGCAGAGCCTCGATGGAGTCGTATACCTTGCCGCCGTACTGGTCCGCGATTTTCTGGGCGCGCTCCGGAATGAAGTCGAACAGCGCGGTGATTTCGCAGTTGGGATTTTCACTGTATTCAGGGGCGTGGCGGACTTCCGTGATTTTGCCGCAGCCGATGATGCCGATTTTAAGCATGGGAAACCGTCCTTTCTAATGGCTATTCAGCCCAGCTTGCCGTTGTTGCGGATGGCCTGATAGTTTTGCAGCAGCACGGCGATGATGATGATAGCGCCGCTGATGGCGCCGTTGAGGAAGGTGGGGACGTTAGCCATGGTCAGCATGTTGTTTATCATCTTGAACATCAGCACGCCAAGGAAGGTGCCGATGATTTTACCCTTGCCGCCATTCATGGAGGTGCCGCCGATGGCGACTGCCGCGATAGCGTCCATCTCATAGAGGTTGCCGGTGGAGGCCGCCGCCACGGACATGACGCGGGAGGAGTACAGGAAGGAGGTAAGTCCGCACATAAATCCGGTGATGACAAAGACCGCAATTTTCACCCGGTCTACGTTGATGCCGGCAAGGCGGGCGGAGGTTTCATTGCTGCCGACGGCGTAAATATGCTTACCCAAGCGGGTGCGGGTCATGATGATATGGAAGAGAATGGAGGCCACAATGAAAATAATCATCAGGAACGGTATCTTGAAGGAGCCGAGCTGAATACCGCCCGCGGCGATTTTACGGAATGCGTCGTAATTTTCGCTGTTGACGCTGAACGGCCCGCCCTGTCCCAACTGGTTGATAATGGAACGGCAGGCGCTTTGGACGGCGAGGGTGGCAATCATGGCGGGCATACGCCCCTTGGCGATAAGCAGACCGTTGATAAGACCGATAACTAAGCCGAAAGCAAGGCAGAACAGGAGCATGATGAGGATGCTGTTGGTCTTATTCAGCACTTCAATGCCCAAACCGGAGATGATGGCGACCTGCGCGCCCACGGAAATATCAATGAGGCCGGTGGAGATGACCATGCTCATGCCCAGCGCGATAAGGCCGGTGATAGAGCTTTGAACGAAGATATTGGAAACATTCGTCCAGCGCAGGAAATTATGGTTGACAATCAAGGCGAGAATCAAAAGCAGGATAAAAGACAGCCAGCAGCTGTACTCTGAAACCAGCTTCTTTGCCGCCGTTTTCGGCGTCAGGTCTTTAAGCATGTTTTTCTCCCTCCAAATTCGCTCCGGTAGAATAGTACATCACCAGCTTCTCCGACATCTCCTCCCGGCTGAGAACCGCGTTCACCTGCCCCTTGTACAGCACCATGCAGGAGTCGGCGACCTTATGTATCTCCGGGAACTCAGCGCTGAAGACGATGATGGCCTTGCCCGCTTCGGCCAGACGGAGAATGAGGTGATAAATTTCGTATTTAGTACCCACATCGATGCCCTGTGTGGGATTGTCGAACAACAGGACGTCGGCCTCTGTTTCCAGCCAGCGGCCGAGGATGACCTTTTGCTGGTTGCCGCCGGAAAGGGAGGTGATGGGATTTCGTGGATTATCTGTTTTCACCTTGAGGGTTTTGGTTTGACGCTCAAAGCGTTTTTGCTCCTCCTTGATGTTAATAAGGCCGCCCTTAAACTTGGTGTTCAAGAAGCCCATGGAGGTATTGTCATAGATAGAAAGGGTGTTGAGGATGCCGCGCTCTTTCCGCGCGCGGGGTACCATGGCGATGCCCGCCTTCATGTGGCGGATGATGGGGCTGCCGTTTTTCATGTGCTTGCCGTTGAGGTGTACCTCTCCGGAGGTACAGGTAACAGCGCCGAACAGCGCATCGGCCAGTGTGTCGCGACCGGAACCCTGCAATCCGGTGATGGCGATGATTTCGCCCTTGTGCAGGTCAAAGCTGACGTTGCGGAAGTTGGCGCCGCACAGGTTTCTGACTGACAGGACAACCTCTTCGGTGCCGCGGTACTGCTTGTCGGCAAAAGAGTCGTCGGCCAACTGATGGCCCAGCATCAGCTCGGTGATGGCGTGCTCGTTGGTGTCGGAAAATTTTCCGCTGGCAATCAGCCTGCCGTCACGGAGGACGGAGTAATTATCGCATATCTCAAACAATTCGGGCATTTTGTGGGAGATGTAGATGAAGCTGACGCCGTCTTCACGGAGCTGCCGCATGATTTCAAACAGGTTTTCGATTTCATGGGTGGAAAGGGCGGTGGACGGCTCGTCCATGATGATAAGCTCGCACTTGAACAGCAGGGCGCGGGCAATCTCCACCAACTGCTTTTCAGCGGGCTGGAGGGTCTCCACCACGGCCTCCGGGTCAATGTCCACCTTCATGCGCTCGAACGCCTCACGGGAACGGCGAATCATTTCCTTTTTGTCCAGCAGGCCGAATTTGGTACGCAGTTCTTCAGCCAAAAAGAGGTTTTCAAATACCTTCAGGTCGTCGCAGAGGTTCAGCTCCTGATGGATGAAGCGGATGCCGTGCTGCATGGCCTGCTTGGCGCTGTTGAAGCGGACTTTTTTTCCGTCGAGGAAAATCTCTCCGCCCACCGGCGGATAGGTGCCGGCCAGCACGTTCATCAGAGTGGATTTCCCTGCGCCGTTTTCCCCCAGCAGACCGACGATTTCGCCGGGATGCACGGTAAAGTCCACGTTGTCTACGGCACGGACGGGGCCGAACTCCATCACGATGCCTTTCATTTCCAGTAGCAAAGCGGTCCCTCCCTTTACGGAGATTTTGAATCAGGAAACCCGGCAGGGAAGCTCCGCCGGACTTGTTTTGGAAAAAGGGCCAGCCAGCAATTGCCGGCTGGCCCTTTCTTCTGTGCGGTTTGCAATCAGAGTCCAGAGACAGCGGGAAGATTCCTCCGCGTTATTCAGACAGGCTGTAACGCTCAGCGAACTTCTCGCTCTGACGGAACTCTTCCACGTTGGTCTTGTCGACCTGCTCAGAGGCAATCAGGAACAGCTGGCCGTTGATGTCCTGCCCATCATACTGCTCGCCTGCGGCGGTGGCCAGAGCCAGACGGATGGCCTCACGCACGAAGGAGGGGCTGAAGAAGTAGGTGACCAGCTCGATGCCGTTGGCAACGGTCTCGTCATAGGTGGCCAGCGTCTCACGACGGGCGCCCACGCCGGTAATCAGCTTCACATTCAGCTGAGCGGCGGGGTTGCTGCTGTAATAGTTGTCGAGGGCGATGGTGATGCCGTCGACAATCTCGTCGTCGTGGGTGATGATGACGTCGAGGCTCTCAATGTCTTCCTTGGAGGCGCTGTTCAGCCAGTTCTCCATCTGCTCCTGAGCAGTGGCGGCGGACCAGTTGGTCACGAAGTCGGACTGGCCGTTGACAGCCTTGAACTGGTCGGTGTAACCGGCAGCCGCGATAGCGGCGTCGCTGCCGCTGCTGCGCTGGGCGGAAACAGTGGAGCTGTCGCCGATGAAGCGCAGGTAGTCGACGGTTTCGCCGGCCTCAAGCTGCTCCTTGAAGTAATTGACCATGTAATCGCCCATCCAGTTGCCGATGGTCTCGTTATCGCCCATGATTTCGGCGGCCATGCCCTCGAAATCATTGATGAGGCGGTCATAGATGATGAGCTTCACGCCGGACTCGACAACGGTCTGCGCGGCGCTGCGGAGCTGGTCGCCCTCGGTGGGCCACAGGACGATGACATTGGCGCCCCAAGAGAGCATCGTCTCAATGGCGGCAATCTGCGCGGCGGCCTCGCCCTTGGTTTCAATCTGGAACTGGAAGCCCTTTTCGGTGGCCTGCGCCTCGACCTCGGCGCGGGCATGGGCGACGGATTCGCCGGTGAAGCCGTGGTCGGCCTCAGGCATGACAACGCCCAGCTTCAGGGTGCTGTAATCAAAGGCGCCGGTCGGCTCCGTTCCGGTGGGAGTCGGGTCGGGGTCTTTGTCGCCGGAGCAGGCGACCAAAGAGAAGGCCATGACAGCAGCGAGGAGCAGTGCAAGAATCTTCTTCATTTCAGGGTTCCTCCTTTTCAAATATGTGTAACTGGCCGTAGGCCGAATTACCAAAAAACCACTTCCAATGTAACACGGTATGTGCAAAGTGTCAAGGATGAGGTTTCGGAGAAAAGATTTAAAAACGGATTAAAATATTCAAATAATTATGAAATACGAGATAAAATCATATCAATCAAGGAGAAAAAGTTGAGATAGGAAGGAGGAAAAAGTTTACCGACTTAAACGGGGCGTTTTGTGAAAAATGCAACAAAAAAGGCTGCAAACATAGCGCCTCCACTTCTGAGGAGAGAACGCTCAATTTCCGCTCTTCTGCTTGTTTGAAAGGGTCGAATGTGGTAAAATACTTTGACTAACTTGAAAAGGGCGGGATTGAATATGTCATACAAAGAGGATTTCATTACGTTTATGGTGCGTTCCGGCGTGCTTACTTTTGGTGATTTTACGACGAAATCAGGACGTAAGACGCCATATTTTATCAACACAGGCAATTACAAAACAGGCGCGCAGGCCGCCCGGCTGGGGGACTACTATGCCGCCTGTATGCAGGAATACCTGTCCGATGGGGTGACCGCCCTTTTCGGCCCAGCGTATAAGGGGATACCTCTGGTGGTGACGGCAGCCGCCTCCCTTTACCGCAATTACAACCGTGACCTGCCCTATTGCTTTAACCGGAAGGAGGCAAAAGACCATGGCGAAGGGGGCAGCATGGTGGGCTACAAGCCCCAGGACGGTGATGTGCTGGCCATTGTGGAGGACGTGGTGACGGCGGGTACCGCCGTGCGGGAGTCCATTGCTCTGTTTAAGCAGGTGGCCGATGTGAAGATTTCCGACCTCTTTGTGTCGGTGGACAGGATGGAGCGGGGGACGGGCGAGCGTTCCGCGCTGGACGAACTGCGTGAGGAGCACGGCATCGCGGTTCATCCCATCGTTACGATTTATGAAATCATTGAGACGCTGCATCAGAAGCCGGTGGACGGCAAGGTGTATATTGACGACGCCATGCGACAGCGGATGGAGGACTATCTGCGCCAGTACGGGGCCAAAGGGTAAAATGGCGCAAAAAAGAACCACAGCCGAGAGAGAGGGTCGTTTTGTGGGAGTACATGATGGACACCGGAAACGGGTTAAAGATGAATTTCTGGAGCGGGGGCTGGACGGCATTCCGGAGCATCGGGTATTGGAGCTGTTGCTCTATTATTCGGTGCCGCAGGGCGATGTGAACCCGCTGGCCCACCGTCTGATAGAGCAGTTTGGTTCTCTGGCGGGTGTATTGGACGCGCCCCAGGAGGAGCTGCTTCAAGTGCCCGGCATAGGAGAGCACACCATGACCCTGCTGAAGCTGTTCCCTGCCGTGGGTGCGCGTTATCTGAAAAGCCGCAAACGGGAGGGGCAGTCCATTCGTTCCACCGAAGATGCGAGGGAGTTATTCGCGCCCTACTTCTTCGGGCAACGGAACGAGGTCGTCTGTCTCGCCTGTCTTGACGCCAAGTATAAGCTGCTCAATGTGCGGGTGCTGTCGGAGGGTTCCGCCAACGGTGCGGAAATCACCACCCGCAAGGTGGTGGAGGCAGCTTTTGCCCAGAATGCCTCCGTCCTGCTGTTGGCTCACAACCATACCAGCGGCGTGGCTGTTCCGTCGGAGGCAGACCGGCAGACCACCCGATTCCTGGCGGAAAAGCTTCGTGGCTTGGGCCTTTATCTCAAGGACCATCTGGTGTTCAGCGACGACGAGGCCATCTCCATGTACGACAGCGGAATGATGGATGGATTATACTGATACGCTTTGGTGCAAAATGGTGTAAAAAGCACTTGAAATAGAACGTATGTTCTGATATGATAAAACGGTATCAAGGGAAAAGGGGGAAACGCCGCCATGCCTGAATTCAAAGTGGTGAGTGACTATCAGCCGGCCGGCGACCAGCCGGATGCCATTGCGGCGCTGGCGGAGGGCATCAACAACGGCCTGTCCGAGCAGGTGCTGCTGGGCGTGACTGGGTCGGGCAAGACCTTCACCATGGCCAAGGTCATCGAGCAGGTACAGCGCCCCACGCTGGTGCTGGCCCACAACAAGACGCTGGCGGCCCAGCTCTGCGCCGAGTTCAAGGAGTTTTTCCCCAATAACGCGGTGGAGTATTTCGTCTCCTATTATGACTATTACCAGCCGGAGGCGTATATCCCCCATACGGATACTTTTATTGAGAAGGATGCCACCACCAACGACGAAATTGACCGCCTGCGCATCGCCGCCACCGCATCCCTGATGGAGCGGAAGGACGTTATCGTGGTGTCGTCGGTCTCCTGCATCTACGGCTTGGGCGAGCCGGAGGACTTTGCCAAGATGATGGTCTCCCTGCGGGTGGGCGCAACCATCAAGCGGGAAGAGCTGATGCGCCGACTGGTGGACATCCGCTACGAGCGCAACGACATCGCCTTTGAGCGGAATATGTTCCGTGTGCGGGGCGACACCATTGAAATATTCCCCGCCTACTGGAAGGATACGGCCATTCGGGTGGAATTCTTTGGGGATGAGATTGACCGCATCAGCGAGGTGAACGTGGTGACCGGCACGCCGGTGCGCCGTCTGAACAATATTCCCATTTGGCCGGCTACCCACTATGTCACCCCCAAAGAGAAGATGGACGCCGCCATTCAGGAGATATACCGCGAACTGGAGGAACGGGTGGCCCACTTCAACGCCAACAACCAACTGGTGGAGGCGCAGCGCCTCAAGCAGCGGGTGATGTACGATGTGGAAATGATGCAGGAACTGGGCTACTGCTCCGGCATTGAGAACTATTCCCGTGTCATTGAAGGGCGGCCTGTGGGTTCGCCGCCCCATACTCTGATGGATTACTTCCCAGACGATTTTGTCATGTTCATCGACGAAAGCCATGTGACCCTGCCGCAGGTGCGGGCCATGTACAACGGCGACCGGGCGCGGAAGGAGACTCTGGTGGAGTACGGCTTCCGCCTGCCCTGCGCCTTTGACAACCGGCCGCTGAAATTTGACGAGTTTGAGAAGCGCCTCAATCAGGTGGTGTACGTTTCCGCCACGCCGGGGGCGTACGAGCGCACCCGTGCGGGACAGGTGGTGGAGCAGGTCATCCGGCCTACCGGTCTGCTTGACCCGAAAATCGAAGTGCGTCCGGTGGAGGGGCAGATTGACGACCTCATCGGAGAAATCAACGCCCGAACGGACAGGAGCGAGCGAGTCTTGGTGACCACTCTGACCAAAAAGATGGCGGAGGACCTGACTTCCTACCTGCAGGGGGCGGGCATCAAGGTGCGCTATATGCACCATGACGTGGATACCATCGAGCGGATGGAAATCATCCGTGACCTGCGCCTCGGCACCTTTGACGTGCTGGTGGGCATCAACCTTTTGCGCGAGGGCCTCGACCTGCCAGAGGTCAGTCTGGTGGCCATTTTGGACGCAGATAAAGAGGGCTTCCTCCGCAGCGAGACCTCTCTCATCCAGACCATCGGACGGGCGGCCCGCAACGCGGAAGGGCTTGTCATCATGTACGCCGATTCCATCACGCCGTCCATGCGCCGCGCCATCGATGAGACGGAGCGCCGACGGGAGAAGCAGGACGCTTTCAACAAGGCCCACGGCATTGTGCCCAAGACCATCATCAAGTCGGTGCGCGACGTCATCGACCTGTCGGTGGAGGAAGACGGCAAGGAATACGACGAAAACGAGAAGCAGCTTACAAAGCTCCAGCGTATGGAAACCATTGCCCGTCTGGAAAGGGAGATGAAGGAGGCGGCCAAGATGCTGGAATTCGAGTATGCCGCCATTCTGCGGGACAAAATCATCAAGCTGCGGGGGAACGGGAAATGACGCTGACGCCGCAAGCCCAAACGGTGATGGAGCAGTTTCAGGTTCGGAAGTCCGCCGCGCAAAAGAAGAAATTCCGGGCATGGCTGTGCGAAGAGCTGCAAAAAGCAGGATATGCGCCAGTGATAGAGGAGAGCAAAGACCGCATGAGCAGCAATGTGGCGGTGGGCGACCCTGAGAGCGCAGAGCTTTTGCTGACAGCCCATTACGATACCTGCGCCGTCCTGCCGTTCCCCAATTTCATCACGCCCCGGAATCTGCTTGTCTATATCCTCTACCAACTTTTGATTTGTGCGGGGATGTTCGCCATGGTTTTTCTGGCGGAATTTGTGCTGCACAGCTTGTTTGAGGGCTTTCCCCTGTGGGGAGCCATGCTGACGGCTTACGGCATCCTGATTTTCTGCGTTTGGTGGATGCTGGGCGGCAGGGCAAACAAGCACACCGCCAATGACAACACCAGCGGCGTGCTGACCTTGCTGAAAATTGCCCTCGCCCTGCCGGAGCAGGAACGCAGCAGGGTGTGCTTTGTATTTTTCGACAACGAGGAGAAGGGAATGCTTGGTTCCGCCGCCTTTGCCAAAGCCCATCAAAAGGCGAAAAAGGAGACGTTGACGCTGAATTTTGACTGCGTTTCTGACGGGGATTCCCTTCAGCTTTTTCCAAGCCGCGGGCTGAAAAAGGACGCCGCCGCGCTGGAACGGCTGGAGTGGGCGTTCGCCGGTGCGGGCTGCAAGACCGTCGAGGTCGTTCGGGGGTTCGGGTTTTACCCTTCGGACAATGCGAGCTTCAAGCGGGGCGTGGGGGTGTGCGCCCTGAAGCATAGCCGTCTGGTGGGCTGGTACATGGACCGCATCCACACCGGACGGGACACTGTGTTGGACACAGAGAATATCCGCCTGCTGCGCTCCGGCGTGCTGCGTCTGTTGGAGCAGACGGTGGAGGAACACCCTGATTGATAGAGAAAGAAGAGAGAACAATATGGTAATTATATCGCTTATTCTATTATGGCCGCTGTTGCTGATGGTGGGAGCGCTTTACCTGCTTGGGATGGCGTTGCCTGTGATTGCGGCGTGTCTGCTGGTGTGGAACCTTATCCTTTTGCTTATCCTTCTGCTGATTTTCCGTTTTTGGAAAAAGCGGGGCACCATGGACCGCGCCTACATAGACACGCTGGAGGGCGGCAAGCGGGTGCTTTACCGCGTTCTTCGTGTCGTCCTGCTGCTGGTTATCATTTGGGTAGCAATTCAGGCGGCGGCCTGCCTGATTTATCTCATTGTCAGACCGGACATCATGGCAATCCTTGCCGGAATGTTAGGATAAGCAGAGGAGAGTACGATGGTGAACTACAACTGGCTGGACGAATACCTCCTTGCTCTGCCGGGGGCGGAGAAGGACTTCAAGGAGGAATGGCAGTGGCAACGCTATATGATACGGGGCAAGCTGTTTGCCGCAGTGTGTAGGCCTGACGAAAAGCACGGGACGTATGGCGGACATCCCCTTGTCAATCTGAAGTGCGACCCCCGCATGGCAGAGCTGTATCGGGCGGAATATCCGGAGGTGCTGCCCGGCTTTTACATGGACAAGCGCAACTGGAACGCCGTTTTGCTGGACGGTGCGCTGCCGGAGGACGTCTTGCGGGAGATGTGCGGCCAATCACACCGGCTGGTGCTGGAAAAGCTGCCCAAAAAAGTGCAGCGCGAAATCGCAGAGTAACAGAAGGAGAACCAAAGCTATGCTCGACCATATTTCCATCAAGGGCGCACGGACAAACAATCTGAAAAACATTGAGGTGGACATTCCCCGCGACAAGCTGGTGGTGCTGACCGGCCTCAGCGGCAGCGGCAAGTCGTCCCTTGCCTTTGACACCATCTATGCCGAAGGCCAGCGGCGGTATGTAGAGTCCCTATCTTCCTACGCCCGCATGTTTTTGGGCCAGATGGAGAAGCCGGACGTGGACTATATCGACGGCCTCAGTCCCGCCATCTCCATCGACCAGAAGACCACTTCCAAAAACCCCCGTTCTACCGTGGGTACGGTGACGGAGATATACGACTACCTGCGCCTGCTGTGGGCGCGGGTGGGTACCCCTCACTGCCCCAAATGCGGCAAGGAAATCAAACAGCAGACCATCGACCAGATTATCGACCAGGTGCTCAAGCTGCCGGAGGCCACCCGTATTCAGGTGTTGGCCCCCGTGGTGCGGGGCAAAAAGGGCGAGTATCAAAAGATTTTTGAGGATTCCCGTAAATCCGGCTATGTTCGTGTGCGGGTGGACGGTTCCCTCTATGAGCTGACCGAGGAAATCAAGCTGGATAAGAACAAGAAGCACAACATCGAAGTGGTGGTAGACCGCTTGGTTATTCGGGAGGACGTGGCCCGCCGCCTGACGGACAGCGTGGAGACCGCCTCCCAGCTTGCAGGTGGGCTGGTGGTTATCAACGTGCTGGGGGACGAGGAGCGGGACATCATGTTCTCGCAGAACTATGCCTGTGAGGACTGCGGCGTGTCCATCGAGGAACTGGCGCCCCGAATGTTTTCCTTCAACAATCCCTTCGGCGCCTGCCCGGACTGTACCGGACTGGGCAGCCAGCTCAAGGTAGACCCCGACCTCATCATCCCCAACCGAAGCCTGTCCATTTTAGACGGGGCCATTACGGTTTCCGGCTGGAACAACATCAAGGGAGACGGCATTTCCCGGATGTACTTCGACGCGCTGGCCAAGCGGTACAAGTTCAAGCTCAGCACGCCGGTGGAACAGCTTCCCGACGAGGTGATGGACGTCATTCTGTACGGCACCAAGGGGGAGAAGCTGAAGCTGACCTATGAGCGGGAAAACGGCCGCGGCACCTTGAACCAGCCCTTTGAGGGCATCATCAACAACATCGAGCGCCGCTACCGGGAGACCCAGTCCGATTCGGTGAAGCGGGAGCTGGAGGAGGTCATGTCCGCCAAGCCTTGTCCCGGCTGCGGCGGGAAACGCCTCAGAAAAGAGTCTCTGGCGGTGACGGTAGGCGGCATCTCCATCCACGATTTCTGCCGCAAGGCTGTGACAGAGTCCCTCGAGTTTGTGGAGGGGCTGACCCTGTCCCAGCAGAAGATGATGATTGCCGAGCGCATTTTGAAAGAAATCAAAGACCGGCTGGGCTTCCTGCGCAGCGTGGGTCTGCAATATCTGACTCTGGGCCGCAGCGCGGCCTCCCTCTCCGGCGGCGAGAGCCAGCGCATCCGGCTGGCCACGCAGATTGGCTCCTCGCTCATGGGGGTACTGTATATTCTGGACGAGCCGTCCATCGGCCTCCACCAGCGGGACAACGACATGCTGCTGAACACCATGAAGCGCCTGCGTGACTTGGGCAACACCCTCCTTGTGGTGGAGCACGACGAGGACACCATGCGCGCCGCCGACTATATCGTGGACATCGGCCCCGGCGCTGGCGTCCACGGCGGACAGGTGGTGGCCGCGGGAACGGCCGAGGAGGTCATGGCGACCCCCGGTTCCATCACCGGAGATTACCTGTCAGGGCGGAAGAAGATACCCGTGCCAAAGGAGCGCCGAACAGGGAACGGAAACCTGCTCACCGTTCGGGGCGCGGCGGAGAACAACCTCAAGCATGTGGACGTGTCCATTCCGCTTGGGACGTTCACCTGCGTGACCGGCGTATCGGGCAGCGGGAAGTCCAGTCTGGTCAACGAAATCATCTACAAAAAGCTGGGCGCAGACCTGAATCGGGTGAAGGTGCGGGCCGGAAAGCATGACGGCATTGAAGGCGAGGAATTTTTAGACAAGGTCATCAACATCGACCAGTCGCCCATCGGACGGACGCCCCGCTCCAACCCCGCCACCTACACCGGACTGTTCAACGACATCCGCGACTTGTTTGCCTCCACCCAGGACGCCAAGAGCCGGGGCTACGGGCCGGGGCGGTTTTCCTTCAACGTTCGGGGCGGCCGGTGCGAGGCGTGCGCGGGCGACGGCCTGCTGAAAATTGAAATGCACTTCCTGCCCGACATCTATGTGCCCTGTGAGGTGTGCAAGGGTAAGCGCTATAACCGAGAAACGCTGGAGGTGCGCTACAAGGGCAAGAACATCTATGAGGTGCTGGACATGACGGTGGAGGAGGCCCTGCCCTTCTTTGATAACCTGCCCCGCATCTATAACAGACTGCGTACTCTGTATGACGTGGGCCTGTCCTATGTCAAGCTGGGGCAGCCGTCTACCACGCTGTCGGGCGGCGAAGCCCAGCGGGTGAAGCTGGCCACCGAGCTGGCCAAGCGCTCCACCGGTTCCACCATCTATATTCTGGACGAGCCGACCACAGGGCTGCACACCGCCGACGTGCATATGCTCATTGAGGTGCTCCAAAGACTGGTGGACATGGGGAATACGGTGCTTGTCATCGAACACAATCTGGACGTCATCAAGACGGCCGACCACATCATTGACCTTGGTCCGGAGGGCGGAGACGGCGGCGGAACCGTCGTCTGTACCGGCACGCCTGAGCAGGTGGCGGCTTGCGCGGAGAGCTATACCGGGCAATACCTGAAGCGGATGCTGTAAGCCGGACGATTTTAGAAAAACTTAAATTGTGCGCCCGGATAGGGCGTGATACAATGACGTTAACGCCGGAAGCACGGCGGAACAACACGGAAGGGGGGAGCAGACCCGTTGGAGCTTATGCAATGGCTGACCGGAAGCGGTTTGGGCGAGGTGGTATTCACCGCCTTGGTTTCCATGCTGCCGGTTGTTGAGCTGCGGGGCGGCATCCCCTTCGGCGTGGGAATTGGACTGCCCCTGTGGGGGGCGTTTCTCGCCAGTGTGGTGGGGAATATCATTCCCGCGCCCTTCATTGTGGTCTATATTCGCAGAATATTTCACTGGATGCGCCAGCGGATGCCGCGGTTCAATGCACTGGTGGACAAGCTGGAGCACAAGGCGCACCTGAAAGGCTCGCTGGTGACGAAATACCGCTTTTGGGGTCTGATGCTGCTGGTGGCGATTCCCTTGCCCGGAACCGGTGCATGGACAGGCGCGCTGGTGGCTGCCCTGCTGGGAATGCGCCTGCGGGAGGCTCTGCCTGCTATCGTGGCGGGCGTATTGGTGGCGGGGGTGCTGGTATCCGGTATTACCTTCGGGTTTTCTGCCTTTTTGTTGTAACAGCGCAGCTTTCGCCGCATAAGATGGGGCGGAGGTGGCATGATGAACGGTTTTTTAGAGATTTTGGGCGTTCTCTTGGCGGCGGCCGGTGTGCTGGCGCTGGGCTGGTTCTGGTTTGGACGGCTGGTGACGCCTCTGCCGGCGGGCCGCGCCCACGCGGTGGTATCTGCCTGCGGAAGCGGCGGAGACCTGGAGCGGACGGTCCGCGGCCTCTTATGGATGCAGAGCAACGGCGCAAGCTGCGGCGGCATCGTCATTGCCGATTTGGGGCTGGACGCCGAGGGGCGGGCCATCGCCCAACGCATCGCGGAGGAACATATAGACGTTCTTTTGTCTGCGCCGGGCGATTTGGAGGCGCTCCTGCGGTCAGATTATTGGGAAGAGGAGTGACACCGTTTTGGCGGAGGAGCGGGACTACAACACCATAGACGGCACGGTGTCCTCCATCATTTACCGCAACGACGAGAACGGCTATACCGTCCTCCGTCTTGAAGCGGGTGAGGGAGAGATTACCGCCGTGGGCTGTATCCCAGACGCAGCGCCGGGAGAGGGACTTACCCTTTCCGGGCGCTGGACGCGCCATCAGAGCTACGGCGAGCAGTTTAAGGCGGACGTGGTGGAACGGCGGATGCCGGTGGGGGAGAAGGCGGTTTTCGAGTATCTTTCCTCCGGTGTGGTATCCGGTATCGGTATGGCCACCGCCCGCAAGCTGGTCGCCCTTTTCGGCGCGGAAGCCCTCACCGTTTTGGAAGAGGAGCCGGAAAAGCTGACCGCCATCAAAGGCATCACCGCCAAACGGGCGCGGGAGCTGAGCGATGCTTTCCGTTCCCGCATGGGGATGCGTCGGCTTCTGGAATTTCTCGGGGAGCATGAATTGCCCCTTCAGCTTGGCATGCCTCTTTACCGCCGGTTTGGCAACGCTGCGCTGGAAATCCTAAAGGACAACCCCTATTTACTGGTAGACCCGGAACTGGGGGTAGAGTTTGCCGCGGCGGATGCCATCGCGCTGGCGCTCGGCGTAGAGGGTGACGACCCCCAACGGATTGAGGCGGCGGTGTTGTTTGAATTGACCCACAACCTGAACAACGGCCATACTTTTTTGCCCCGACGGAAGCTTCTGCCTGCGACTGCGGCCCTCATTGGACTGGAGGACGACGCGGCGCTGGTGGAGGAGGGCCTGGAAGCCCTTCTTGAGCGCGGCGAGGTGGAGCAGGAGGAGGTGGCAGGAGAACAGGCTTGCTATCTGGCAGAGCTTCACGCCGACGAATGCTATGTTGCTTTCCGGCTGGCGGAGATGGCCGGACGGGAATACTTACCGCCAAACGATTTGGACAAGCTTATCCGCTCTATTCAGCGGGAACAGCATATCACCTATGCACCCCAGCAGCGGCAGGCGGTGGAACTGGCCGCACGCAGTCAGGTGATGCTGCTCACCGGCGGGCCGGGTACCGGAAAGACCACCTCCCTGCGGGGGGTGCTTGCCTTATTTGAAGCCATGGGGCTGGAGACTGCACTTGCCGCCCCAACCGGACGAGCTGCCAAGCGGCTGGGCGACCTCTGCGGCACCGAAGCGTCCACCGTCCACCGGCTGCTGGAGACAGCCTTTGACAACCGCACAGGCCGTTTGGTGTTCACCCATGATGAAAGCGACCCGCTTGCCTGCGATGCAGTCATCGTGGATGAGGCCTCTATGGTTGACATAACATTGATGCACGCCCTGCTGGCCGCCTTGCGGTCAGACTGCCGGCTGGTGCTGGTGGGCGACCCTGACCAGCTTCCTTCCGTGGGGCCGGGAAGCGTGCTCTCAGACCTGCTGCGAAGCGGCGTAGTGCCGACCGTGCGGCTGACGGAGATATTCCGACAGGCTGCGGAGAGCGCCATCATCTTGAATGCCCACGGCGTCAACCGCGGAGAACTGCCGCTGCTGAAGAACGGCAAAAGCGATTTCTTTTTCCTGCGGCGCACAGACGGCGTTCGGGCGGTGGATACCATTGTTGATTTGGTGGCCCGACGGCTGCCCGTCAATATGGGTATCCCTGTTTCAGAAATTCAGGTGCTTTCCCCCACCCGCAAGCACGCCACTGGGACTTCCGCACTTAACCGCGCCTTGCAAAACGCCGTCAACCCTGCGATAGATGGAAAGGGAGAACGCCGCTATGGTGAGACGGTCTTCCGGCAGGGAGACCGGGTGATGCAGGTAAAAAACAACTATGACATTCTATGGCGCACGCCGGGAGGCGAAAACTCCGGCATGGGTATCTGGAACGGCGACATCGGCCAGATTATCGCTTTAGACCCAAAGGCGGACATGGTGACGGTGGACTTCGACGGCCGGGTAGCGGAATACACTCCGGATTTGCTGGGAGAGCTGGAATTAGCCTATGCCGTTACGGTCCATAAGGCACAGGGAAGCGAATACCGGGCGGTGGTGCTTGCCGCGCTGGACGGCGCGCCCATGCTTCTCACACGGGGAGTTCTTTATACCGCCATCACCAGAGCAAAGGAACTGTTCATTGCCGTGGGAGATGAGCATAAGATTGAGCAGATGGTGGCCAATAACCGCCAGCAGCGGCGCTATTCCGGTCTGCGCGCTCGGCTGGCGGCGCTGAATACGACGCAATTATAAGCGTGCATTTGCACGCGAATTGGACTTTAACTGCGTGGATTTGCATACGATACTTACGAAGAGGTGTATCGTATGGCAAAGAAAGATATTAAACATGTAGGACTTCGCGTTGACGTCAGAGTGCATCAGAAATTGGCCTATATTGCCGATTATGAAGGCCGCACTCTGAACGGACAGGTTTATTACCTCATCCAAAACTGTATTCGGCAGTTTGAGCGGGAGCATGGCCCCATTACCGGGGCGGATATAGAAGATGGGCGCGCTTAAGGCGCTGGGCGGGCTTCTGTTCCCAGCCCGCTGCCCCTTCTGCCGAAGGCTTTTGAAGGCAGGCGAAGACGGCCTCTGCGCCTCGTGTCAGAAGTCGCTGCCGTGGGTGGAGAAGGAAACGCCGGACGTGTCCGGCAAAGAGTTTGATGTGTGCGTTGCTCCCCTGTGGTACCGTGATGTGGTGAGACAATCATTTCACCGCTATAAATTTGACGGCATTAAGTGCTATGCTGAAGCTTACGGCAAGCTGGTGGGGCAGTGCGCTTGTGACCGCTTGGCGGGACGTTATGACCTGATTACCTGGGCGCCTCTGAGCCGACAGCGCAAATGGAAGCGCGGCTATGACCAGGCGTACCTGATTGCCGCCTCTGCTGCGAAGGAGCTGAAGCGGCCGCTGATAAAGACCCTTCGCAAGGTGCGCAACCCGCAGGCGCAGTCTTCCATGGACAGCGCGGACGCACGGCGGGCCAATGTGCGGGACTGCTATGAGGCGGTAAAGCCCGCTTTGGTCAGGGATAAACGGGTTTTACTTATCGACGATATTGTTACCACCGGCTCCACCCTTTCGGAGTGCGCCCGCACGCTGAAAGAGGCGGGCGCGCGGGAGGTGGTTTGCGCCGCTTTTGCCAGAACGGGAAAAGAAAATGGCCCTTTAGGAAGGAATTTGTAAATTTTCGTTGAAATGCACAAGATGTTTCGCTATAATGGAGTGGATAAGTCATGGGGTTTTTGGGTAGTATCATTCGTAAGATAAAGAATTTATTTCGAGGTGGCTTTATGTTCAGCAAAGAAATCGGTATCGACTTGGGTACCGCCTCCATTTTGGTGTACGTCAAGGGCAAGGGCGTTGTCCTGCGCGAGCCTTCCGTGGTGGCCATTGACAAGGACAGCGGAAAGCTGTTGAAGGTGGGCACCGAGGCGCAGCAGATGCTGGGCCGCACGCCGGGCAATATCATTGCCATCCGCCCCTTGCGGGAGGGCGTTATTTCCGACTTTGAAACCACAGAGCGGATGCTGCGCGAGTTTATCCGCAAGGTGACCACCGCCCGTATCTTCAAGCCCCGTCTGGTCATCTGCATCCCCTCCGGCATCACCGAGGTAGAGGAGCGCGCGGTGGTGGACGCCGGTATTCAGGCGGGCGCAAGCAAAGTCTATCTGATTGAAGAGCCGATGGCGGCCGCCATTGGCGCGGGTATCGACATTGCCAAGCCGGACGGCCACATGGTGGTGGACATCGGCGGCGGTACAACGGACATTGCGGTTATCTCTCTCTCCGGTGTAGTTGAATCCACCTCAATTAAAATCGCGGGCGACCAATTCGACGAAGCTGTGGTGAAGTACATACGCCGCAAGCACAACGTGCTGATTGGCGAACGTACTGCCGAAGAGCTGAAAAAGACCATTGGCTGCGTGTTCCCCCGTCCGGAGGAGCAGACGGTGGAAATCAAGGGCCGCTGCCTGATGACCGGCCTGCCCCGCGTGTTCTCCGTCTCGTCCAATGAGATGATTGAGGCTTTTGAAGAGGTCTCCAGCCGTATTCTGGAGGCGGTTCACTCCGTGCTGGAGCGCACGCCGCCGGAGTTGGTGGCCGACGTGTCCAACAACGGCATCATTATGACGGGCGGCGGCAGTCTGGTCTGGGGTTTCGACAAGCTCATCGAGTCCCACACGGGCATTGAGACCCGCATTGCCGACGACGCCATTTCCTGTGTGGCTTACGGTACCGGCAAGTGTCTGGATATGATTAACGATATGCAGGACGGCACCATGAACCTGTCCCGCAGAAAGCAGATGAACCATTAAGCGGCAGAAAAAGCCCTCCGGCCATTTGGCCGGAGGGCTTTTTAGAAGGGAGGCGTGCAGATGGCGGAGGCAGTACGGGGCCGTTTTGCCCCAAGCCCCAGCGGACGGATGCATTTGGGCAATGTGAGCAGCGCCTTGCTGGCGTGGTGTTCGGTACGCGCCCAAAGGGGTGCAATGGTGCTGCGGCTGGAGGACTTGGACGGCGAGCGGTGTAAAAGCGCGTACAGCGATTTTCTGATAGAAGACCTTCAATGGTTGGGGCTGGACTGGGATGAGGGCCCTTTAACCGGCGGCGGCTGCGGCCCCTACCGCCAAAGCGAATGCGGCCCGCTCTATGAGGAAGCGCTTCGCACGCTGGAGGCAAAGGGGCTGCTGTACCCCTGCTGGTGTACCCGTGCCCAGCGGCTGGCGGCCGCGCCCCATGGAGCCGAAGCCGCCGAGGGCCGCTGCCCATGCTATGCCCTGACGGAGGCGGAGCGGGCTGCCCGGCTTGCCCAGCGCCCCAGAGGGGTGCGTGTTCTGGCGCCTGACGAGAGCTTTACAGTGGAGGACGGCCTGCAAGGACTGTTTTCCCAGAATTTGCGGCATGACTGCGGCGACTTTCTCCTGCGGCGCTCTGACGGCATGTGGGCGTATCAGCTTGCGGTCTGTGTGGACGACGGGCGGATGGGCGTCACTGAAGTGGTGCGGGGGAGAGACCTGCTTTCGTCTACGCCGCGGCAGATGTTTCTTCTGAGGGAATTGGGGTATGAGCCGCCAAGGTACATCCACACGCCGCTGCTGCTGGCGCCTGACGGACGACGGCTTTCTAAGCGGGAACGGGATTTGGACATGGCGGCTCTGCGGGAAGCCCTCACACCGGAGCGGCTGGTGGGAAAGCTGGCATTTCTGCTGGGCCTTACGGGACGGGAATATCCGGTCACGGCGCGGGAGTTGGCCGCAGATTTCAATTGGAGCAGGGTAACTGCCGCCGACGCTGTTTTGCGGGGTATATAAAAGGAGCGGGGGATGGATTTTATCCCCCGCTCTTTGTTCAATGGCTGAATTTTAGGGAAATGCTGCCCAAGTCGGTGGTCGCCTCCAGCAAATAGCCACCGGAGCCGTGGCGATATTCATGGCCGCTGACAGAGCGGCTGTTGACGGTAATGCTGCCCAAGTCGGTCGCCGCATGGCAATCATAAGCGCTCTGCTTTTCTGTGGTCTGGATGTCCACGTCGCCCATATCGCTGCCGGCGTTCACATTGCAGAGAAGGCTGCCGGACAGGTCAACGTTGCCCAGATTGGAGTGGGCGTCCAACGTATTGGAAAAGGTGCAGTCGTCCGCCTCAATGTCGCCGAGGTCGGTTTGAAGCGATACGCTGTCACGAAAAACAAGCTTCTCTAACTCGATGTCGCCTAATTCGGTGTATAGGTATGCGGAGACAAGCTCCTCCGGGACGGTAATGGTGATTTCAGCGCCGTTTTGCAGCTCGGCGTAGTGGGAAACGGCGGTGCTGTTGATGGAGAGGGCGCCGTCGCTGACGGCGGCGGTGTAGTCGTCCTCCCCGCCGTTCCACTCAATTTTTGCGGAAAAGTGGTCGCCTTTTTCTAAAGAGATGTCGCCGAAGCTGACGTCCACATCCAGCGTGTGGAAAGAGTCTGACAGCTCGATTTGATGGGAGCTGCCAGAATCGGTGCGGCCCCAGTGGACGCCGTGGCGGTCGATATGCAGGATGCCGAAACCGGCACGGAAGCCGCCCATCAGTCCGCCGACCAGCAGCAGGACAAGGCCGATGGCAATCAGGCAGCCCGCCACCTTGCAGAGTTTTTTCATCATGCCGTTCACGCTCCCTTCACACGGTGGAGAAGCTCCACCGCAGCATGCCAGATGCTGCGGAAGGCGCTGACCCCGCCGACCAACAGCAAAAGCCCAATGCCTGCCGTCAGCAGGCCGGAGCCGCCGAGACAGAGGCGAACGGCAAAACTGCTGACAATGGAAAAGAGTCCCCCGGCGAAGGAGCCGCCAATGACAAGACCGATGCCGGTGATGACGCAGATAACGCCGCTGCCCGCTAACCCGACCAACAGAGAAATGGCGATGATGAAAAGCAGAACGGCGGTGCAGACAAGGCAAATGCCCACGCCGACGGAGGGTGGCTCATAATGGTGGGCGGGGGTCAGGTCTGACACATTCCAGGGTTCTGCATGAGAGGCAGGTTCCTGCGTTCCGCTGACGGAGCGGCCCAAAATGCGTCCCGCCAGATATTCCGGCGCGCCCAACTCGGCAATCAGGGCCGCTTCGCCATCTGGACCGACCTCTCGGAAATACTCTTCATAATAATTCAGGATGCCGTCCACTTCTTTGGACGGCATTTGTCCGGCTAAAAGGGCGCCAAGCCGTGCGAGGTATTCGTCCTTTTTCATCAGTCCCTCGCTCCTTTCCGTTTTGGTGTGTATCTCATTCTACTGCATTCTTCCTTTGAAGCGCATGGTAATTTCCATTAAAAATACATGAAAAAGCGGCCGCACATCAGTGTGGCCGCTTTTCGTCGGTTGTTTCAGAAGGGGAGACCCATACCGCCGGTTATCTTCTGCATGGAGGAGGACATCTCATTTTCCGCAGCGCGCATGGCCTCGTTGACAGCGGCCACAATCATGTCCTGAAGCATCTCCACGTCGTCGGGGTCGACGGCTTCCGGGTCGATGGTCAGGCTCTTTAGTACATGACCGCCGGTGACTGCGGCAGAGACCACGCCGCCGCCTGCGGTGGCCGTGTACTCCTTCTTCTCCAGTTCCTCTTGCATGGCCGCCATATCCTGCTGCATTTTCTGGGCTTGCTTAATCATGTTCATATTCAGGCCGCCGCCCATTCCGCCGCCCATGCCGGGGCGTCTTCCGTATCCTTTTGCCATGGCGATTGTACTCCTTTACTCTTCGATGATGATGTTGTCAAACTGCTGGCCCAGCGCCAGCAGGTCGTCTAATTTGTCATGGGTTTCCTCACGAGAGGGAGGTTCGGCCGGCGTGTCGGCGGCAGGCGCCACCTGTCCCGCAGGCGGCTTGCCCACAGTAAATATCAGCCGGGGAACGCTGCGGCCCAGCTTGGTTTCAATCAGTCCGCGCAAAACCTCGGTAACGTCGCTTTTGTTCAGCACGCCTTGCACCAGTGTGGACTGCACCCACAATGTGACCGCTTGAGCGTCCGCCGTAGCGAACACCATGGCGGGGTTTTGCAGGAAACTGTACGCGGCGGGAGAGAGCTTTCCCTTTGCTGCCTTTACAACACTGGGCCAGAAGGATGAATCCACCGGACCGCCGAATGAAGGCTGAGGCGTGGCAGGCGCTTTGGGTGTGGTCGGCGGCGCTTTCCGGACAGGCGGGGGAGCCTGTGCCTTTTCCTTTTCAGGCGCTGGAGCCAAGTCAAAGGGAGGAAGGTCGTCTTGTGTGGGAGCAGGAGGTTCCGCCGCCTTTGGCGTGGGGGAGGGCGGCGCCACAGGGGGAGCAATCTGTGTGGGGACGGTCAGGGTGGCGGTTCCGCCGGGGAGGAGCGATTCCAACCGTTCCAGACGGGCGTTCAGCCCGGAGAGAGAATCATCCAGCGTTTCGTCGCAAAGGCGGATGAGGCACACCTCCGCGTCGGTACGGCGGTTACTGCTGCGGGGTAACTCGGCCGCCGTCTGCTGAACGAGCGCCAGCATAGCCAGCAAACGCTTGGCGGGAAGCGCAGCAGAGAGGGTGCGCATGGTTTGCTCATCGTACCCGCCAGTGAGCAGGGAAGCGCCGCCGTTGGGGGCGGTCTGCCGCAAAAGCAGGTCGCGCATCAGGGCGGACAGTTCCCCCAGAAGCGCACCTACTTCTTTTCCGGCGCTGTATAGCCCCCCCAGAAGGGAAAGGGCAGAGGCGGCGTTGTGGTCTGCAATGGCTTGCAGAAGGGAAGCGGTTTTCAGGTTGCCCGCTAAACCGAGGACAGAGAGAATCGCGGCCTCATCCACCGTACCGCCGGAACCGGCGCATTGGTCCAGCAGGGAGAGGGCGTCCCGCATTCCGCCGTCCGCCAGGCGCGCCAGCAGGGCAGCCCCTTCGGCGGTGAGGCTGATGGACTCCTGCTCTGCCACGAAGGAGAGCTGCCGTGCCAAATCGCCGGGCAGGATACGCTTGAAGGCGAACTGCTGGCAGCGGGATTTTATTGTGGCGGGCACCTTATGAAGCTCTGTGGTTGCCAGAATGAACATCAAATGCTCAGGCGGTTCCTCCAAAATTTTAAGCAGGGCATTGAAAGCGGGGGTGGAGAGCATATGCACCTCGTCCACGATGTAAACCCGTTTGCGCACGGCGGCGGGGGTGTAAACCGCCTCATCCCGCAGGGCGCGCACCTGGTCGACGCCGTTGTTGGAAGCGGCGTCCAACTCCAAAACGTCCAGAATGGAGCCATTTTCAATGCCCAGGCAGGCGGGGCAGGCGTTGCAGGGGTTGCCGTCTTGCGGGTTTTCACAGTTGACTGCCCGCGCCATGATTTTGGCGCAGGAGGTCTTGCCGGTGCCGCGGGTGCCGGTAAAAAGATAGGCGTGGGATAGCCTGCCGGAAGCAACCTGCCGTTTCAGCGTTTCGGTGATATGGACTTGCCCCACCACCTCGTCAAAGGTGCGGGGACGCCATTTGCGGTAGAGCGCCTGATACAAAAGGAGTCACCACCTGTTTCATAAACGGTTCGACGCGAGGCAAGACCGCACACCGGCCTTTGAAGCTCAATCCATGCCCGTTACCTGCGCAGCCGGCTCAGGAACGGCAGCCCCGCGGCACACGGAGAAATCCGTTTAGTGCTGCTTGGTTCCCCACCTGACACGGTTCGCGGCACGCCGTTGCGCGGGACCGATCCATCATCGCTGCTTACGGAGGGCGGACGGCACGGAAAGAGTCCGGGGGCCGGGATTCATCCCTGCTGTAGCGGGTTGCAGGTAGAGGGCACCGCTAACTCCCCGACTAGTGCGGCCTTGCCCCGCGTCGAAGTGGGGTCAAGACTTTACATATTGTACTACAAAACATGGATTTAATCAATATGAGAATGAAAAAAGGGCTTTACAACCGCAAAAAATATGGTATAATAACAAAACGTGGCGTGGATTTATGCGCCGCAAAAAACCAATATGGGCCTGTAGCGCAGCTGGGAGCGCACTACATTCGCATTGTAGGGGTCGTCGGTTCGAATCCGATCAGGTCCACCATGCCGGAGCAAAGCAGACTTTGCTCCGGCATTTTTTTTTGCAAAAGTGCTGCTTGCTCTCTTGCCCTTTCTTTCCAAACCGAGTCTGCAGCTGCTTTCATCCGGATTTTGGTACCATTCAGAAGCAGCGTCCGCATACCGCCTTTTGTATGCTGAAATCTCATTTTGGAATTTAGGAGCAGGTGAAAAAGCCGCGAGAGCATATGCTCTCGCGGCTTTTTCTAAAATCAATTTTTCTGTCGGTGAGACGCCGCTTAAATCGCGTGCTCGGCACGGGAGATGATGTCCTCCTGCATGGCCGGAGTCATATCCACGAAGTAGGCGCTGAAGCCCGCGATGCGGACGACCAGATTGTGGTATTCCTCCGGGTTCTCCTGCGCCTTACGCAGGGTTTCGCCGTCCACCACGTTGTACTGGACTTCCATACCGCCCTGCTCAAAGAAGTAGGCCTTGGTCATGTCCTCCAGCTTGGTGATGCCGTCGGTAGACTTCAAAGCGGTGGGATGAATCTTCAGGTTGAGCGCCATGCCGTCCATGTAGTGAGAATGGTCAAAGCTGGCGGAGGAAACGAACACCGAGGTGGGGCCGTTCACATCTCTGCCCTGACCGGGGCTGGCGGCGTCGGCAATCGGCTCGCCCGTCTTGCGGCCGTCCGGCGTTGCCCAAGTGATTTCACCCTGCGCCACATGGTCGGAAGCGCCGAAGGTGCCGCAGCGGTAGGTGGTGCAGCGGTGGGTGGAGAAGGCGCGGGAGATGTTGTAGTACAGCTCGATGGCATACTTCATCTCGGCGTCAGCATAGGGGTCGGCGTTGCCGAAGTGAGGCACCTGATGGAGCACCTGCTGGCGCAAGTTCTCGTAGCCCTCCCAGTTGGCCAGGATAGCGTCCAGATACTCCTTGGCGGAGACCAGCTTCTTGTCAAAGACCATGTACTTGAGGGCGGTCAGGCTGTCTGCCGTGGTGGCCAGACCGGTGGCGGTGCCGCCATAGGAGTTGTACTTCGCGCCGCCCTCGGACACGTCCTTGCCGCTCTCCATGCAGCCGGTGGTGGAGATGGACAGGTTGGGGAAGGGGAACAGGCGGGGATACTCGTGCTCCGTGTAGTTATTCAGGGTAGCGGACCAGGTGAGCATCCAGGTAGCCATCTTCTCAAAGGCAGCCTTGACCTCGTCCATGGACTTCATGTCGTACAGGTAGCCGGAGCAGACCTTGTCAGGCGCTTTTTCGCCGTTGATGGGGTTCACGCCGTTGTTGAGGGCCATGACCAGCGCGATGGCCCAGTAGATGCCGCTATGGGACATGGAGGAACCGTTGGGAGCCGGATAGTCGTTGCCGCTGCCGGTGATTTCCTGACAGCCGATGAAGGCAAAGTTGCGGGCGTCCTCCAGCTCAAAGCCAAGCTCCTTCTGGAGCGCGGGGATAATGACCTCATCGTTTTGGAGCAGAGGCAGGCCGCCCACCCGCATGGAGGTGGCCATGGCGCAGTCCCAAATCTCCTTCGGGGTCTTGCGGCTGACGCGCAGGGAGACCGTCGGCTCGTGCAGGTTCAGACGGGCCATGGCCTCCAACACCATGAAGGAGAGGGGATTGGTGGCGTCCTCGCCAGTCTCAGGAATTACGCCGCCGATGGTGGTGTGCTGGCCCAGATGGCCGATGCCTGCGGTCTGCTGCATCTTGCCGAAGCCGCCGGCGTAGAAGGTGTTGACCTTCAGGAAGAAAGCGTCCACCAGCTCCTGCGCTTCGTCCATGGTGATGGTACCCTCTTCCAGCTCCTTCTTCAGGTACGGCCAAGCGTACTGGTCAAAGCGGCCCAGGCTGGTGACGCCGGGGTTGTTGTCCGCCTTGAGGAAGACGTTGTACATCATGACCTGCTGAAGCGCCTCGCGGAAGCCGCGGGCGGGCTTTTCAGCAATCCAGTCAAGACTGTCCGCCATCTGGAGCAGTTCTGCCTTGCGCTCAGGCGTGGCGGCAGTTTTCGCCTTCTCACGGGCCAAGTCCGCATAGCGGCGGTGCAGCACCATAGCGCCGTCGCAGGCGACGGTGGCCGCCTTGTAGAAGATGTAGCGGCCCATGTTGTCGCCCTGAACGTTGCCCTCGTGCTCGTCCAGCCAGTCCTGCGCCTGCTTGCGGATGTCGGCATAGCCGCGCTTCAGGATGTTCTGGAAGCCGGGGGTCAGGTGACCGGGAGGCAGCATAGTGGGGAAGCCGCCGATTTTGCCGTAATCGGAGGCTTGCAGCTTGAAGAAATCCAGCGCGCCGTCGGGCAGCCATTCGTTGGGGCCGAACTTGCCGTAAGCCGTCATCTTTTCGGCGAAGATGGCGCGCAGCTCCTTCAGATCTTCGGGCGCAATGGCCAAGTCCTGCAAGGAATAGATGGGGTCGTCCTTGGGGGCGTGGTGGAGGCCGTCCTCCATGATGGGCCAGGTGTTTTCAATGTCGGCAACCAGCCAGAACATGCCGTTGGCGTCGCCCCAGCCCTTGTTGCCCACGTCGCCGGCGAAATACTCGTCCTCTACAATGTCAATGGGCATGTTGGAAAAGACGTGGAGGGAGATGTAAGGCTTTGCCAGCATGGGGGGATAATCGTGGTACTTCTGCTCGCCCTCCAACTGCAAGCGCGCCTTGGCGGCGTCCGCGACAATCAGGCGGTCGCGAACCTTTGCGCGCATCCGCTCAATACGGTCTGCGATGGGTCTGAATTCATACATTGCGTGACTCCTTCTTTCTGAATGAATTGGTTATACAACAGTGTCTGCGTTGTGCTATTTTCACAGATTCATTATGGCACATCTGCGGGAAATTGTAAAATAGCTAAAAACGAGCATAGGTATAATCAATATCTATAAGGGACGCAGGTATTCTTTTATTTTCGGGCGTAATCGCCGCCGTTGCCGGCGGAGAAATGGATAATGGGCCGCTTCAGCTCAGGGACAAGAATGGGACTATGCCGCACGCCGCGGGGCAGATAAATAATGCAGCTTTTGCGGACGGAAACCGGCTCGCCCTCCACAAAGAACTGCACCTCGCCGCCCAATTCGTCGGGATGCTCTGGGTCGGTGCCGAAAAAGCCAATCAGCTCGTCCAAGTCGTCGTGCATGTGCTCCTCCGGGCCGGTGTCGTTGGTGGTGTGGAACCAGACGGTCTCCAGATAGGGCGCACTCTTCAGCTTTTGACTGTCCAGCCAAAGCAAGAGCGTCAGAAATCCCGGCGGGGCCTCAGGGCGGGAACCGTCCACCGGCTCATAGCGCTCCACCACATGGTTGGCGTAAGTCCCGACGGGCGCGGTGGCCGCGGCAGGCTCGGCGGAGTAATCGCTTTCGCTCATCTGGATGGTGAAGTGGAGGATAGGCTTATCGGCGCGTTTCACCTCAAGGTTGCCGTGGGCGGCTCCGGCGGGGATGAACACCACGCAGGTGTGGGTGAGGGTGAGCTTGTCCTGCTCCAGCTGCAATTCGATTTCGCCGTTGAGATTTTCCGGGTCGGCAGGGTCGCCGCCCACAAAAATCAGAATTTCATCGGTCTTGTGCTTTACCAAGCCCTCCTGGCGGCAGGGCATCACGAACCAGCCGCTGTGGCTGCACATACAGCCGGGGACGGCGCTGCTGTCCAGCCAGACGGAGGGCCGAAAGGCGTCCTCTGGGCGGTAGCCCAAGTCGACCGGTACAGGGCGACCGGCGCGGCAAAAATATTGCTCCCGTTCCATATTATCGCTCCCTTACAATTTGAATTGGATGCTTATTTTCAGTATAGAGGAGCGGCGTTCAAAAATCAACCACGTAAGGATATGAAAAAGGCTTGCGTTTCGTCAAAAAGTGAAGGGCAAGGAAAACGCAATGGTTCCTTGCCCTTTTTACGCTATGCAATCTATTACACCGTCGGACAAAAGTGTCTATGGGAGAGAACGATAAGCGGAAGGTTTACCTGTAAAGCGCTATTTTCTGTTCGGATTTCTTTTGAGGTTCAGCAGTTTCATAAAATCATCGAATAAAGAAGAGTCTGTTGGCTCAAACATTATCCATTTCCCATCATGATAGGTTTGCGCTTCATCGTAAGTTCAAGTCCTGTCACTCGGACCAAAAGCAAACCCTGTAACCGCAATGGTTATAGGTTTTTTTCTTTGCTTTTTTGACGCTGTTTTCCCTTATGTTTTCCCTTAAGAGGGCTAGAAAACAGGATGCAAAAAAGGCAAAATCAAAACAGATTGATTGCAAAATCAACGAAAATATGGCGTTTTGTGGCGAATTGGTGACAAAAGTTGCAAATTCTTTGAATTTCATCTGAGTAACTTTCCCTATCTTTTTCAAATTTTAAGCGTTCATTTTTTCCTAAAATTATCATGAACCCTATACAGCGTTCTTTTGCATATAATGCGCATAAGGTTTTGCCGCCTCGACGGTATTTATATTCATACGTCCACGCTTTGCCGCCTTTATCCCATAAGCGTTCCATATTGTATTTTTCATCAATGCAAGTGCATAATTGATTCCATAACTCATATAGGGATTTCCCGACCAAGGTTGTCATTTGCTTTTCATCAGGTATCATATCAAGCATGATAGTTTCTCCTTGAAACGGCGATTTGTTGGCCGGTTCATTATAAAACATCACCCGCCGCAAAGCAACTGCTTTGCGGCGGGTGATGGCTTTCTTTACGGTATCCCCAGTGGGCGCGTCTTTCTTACAGGAAGGGCTTCATTTGATTGACGTTGGCCTCCTCGGTGGCCAGCAGCTTTTCGGCGAGGGCGCGTACCTGTTTGTCGTTGCCCTCATAATCGTGGAGGTGCTTGGTTCCCTTGGTGATGCCCATGTTGTTGCCCTGGATGACCATCTCCGCCACGGTGGAGGCGGAAGCGCCCTTCATGGTTTTCATGGCGGACATCATCTCAGAGGACAGGGTGGCCATCAGGCTGGGGTCTTTCGGCTCCTCGCCCTTGGAGCGGAGCATATCGCCCGCCTGGGTGGAGATGCTGCGGTACTCCGCCATCTGCTGGGCAATGGCGTCGCTCAGTTTGCTGTCGTGAATGCGGTCTTTTACATCGTTCAGGCCTTTGATGCCCATCTGGGCTGTTTCATGGATATACTGGAGCAGCTCTGTGTCCTTCATTACAGTTCACCTCAGGGGTAGTATGCCCCGAAGGATGCGGAAGAATAAGCGGCGGTCAGTCTTTTGCGCCGTCCTGGCGCTCGGCGTCCTCCACCGTGTATTCTGTTGTCTCAATGCCGGAAATTTCATCTTTTATCAGGCGGGCCGTGTCCTTCACCCAATGGCGAAGGGAAAACATAGTCCAGAGGTCGGAGACGCCGCTCAGCACCAAACCAAGGCCGATGAAACGAAGCAGGGTGGCCGCCGCGCCGAAGGGATTGACCAGCATCAGCACGCCCAGAATACCGGTGGCGATGGCCAGCAAAAGCACCACCCACCAGAGGCTGTCGCCCAAGCGCACCAAATCAAAGGATTTTTGCAGGCGGATGATGCTGTCGCCCAGTACCACAATACCGAGCACAACGGGGAGCACCCCCATCAGGAAAGCCGGACGCATCAGGAGATAGACGCCCAAAAGCAGGCAGATAAGTCCCTTGGCAAAATCATGGCGGAACAGGTCCTCCGGCGCTTTGCGGAGGAAGTAAAGCACCACATGGATACCACCGTAAACAATCAGAGCGATGGCGCACAGGGAGCAGATGACTCGGCCGGAGGCGCCTGGGAAAAAGAGCAGCAACACGCCGAGCACCAGGCAGGCGACGGCCAGCAGGGTGAAGTCGCGGAGGGAGTCGGACAGAATTTTCTTCATAGAAGTTTCGCTTCCTTTCGTTGCTTATACTGTACGCTTGGGGGCGGAAAATGCAATACACAAAAAGTTTTGATTGTCACCTGTCCGGCAGAAAATTCAGGAAATTTTAATCCTTTTTTGATGCAAAACCAAGGGGAACATGCTATACTGCATCCATCACAAAAAATGGAGTGTGAGGAGACAAATGTTGACGGTTTCCCATGTGAGCAAGCGCTATGGAGATATGCTTGCCAATCAGGACATCAGCTTTACGGTGGAGGATGGGCAGATTGCGGTGCTGCTTGGCCCAAACGGCGCGGGCAAGTCTACCATTATTAAAAGCATCTGCGGCCTTTTGCGTTTTACAGGCAGCATCGAAATTGACGGAAAGCCGAATAAATCCATGGAGGCCAAGCGCTTGCTGGGCTATGTGCCGGAGCTGCCCGCCGTTTACGATTTGCTGACGGTGGAGGAGCATCTGGAATTTATTCGACGGGCTTACCGCATGGAGGAGGACGGGCAGTACGCCCATGTCCTGCTGGAACGCTTTGAACTGCTGGACAAGAAGGACAAACTGGGCAAGGAGCTATCCAAGGGGATGCAGCAGAAGCTGTCCATTTGCTGTGCGCTGGCTCACCGGCCGAGGGTGCTCATCTTCGACGAGCCGATGGTGGGCCTTGACCCCCACGCCATCAAGGAACTGAAAAACCTTTTCCGAGAGTTGAAAGCGCAGGGGTGTACCGTGCTCATCAGCACCCACATGATTGACTCAGTGGAGGACTACTGGGATGTGGTGCACATTATGAAAAACGGCAGGTTTGCGGCGTCACGCCGCAACGGCGGCAGTGAGAACCACAGCCAGTCGCTGGAGGAGCTGTTCTTTGAAATCACGGAGGGCGGCACGGAGGAGGGCGAGCAGGCATGAAGCAGGGCGGCGCGCTTTCCTATCTTCTGCTGACCAAGCTGAAAAATCGGGTCAAGAGCTTTTTGAAAAGTCCGGGGAAGCTCATCTATCTCATTATCGTGGTTTTGCTGCTGGGGCTGGTGTTCTTTTCCGGAAACATGGGCGGCATACCGGTGGAAGGCTACCGACCCCAGGCGGAGGTAACCGCTATGGTGACCGCCCTGTACGCGGTCATGTTCTTTTTACTGGTTTACGGTGGCTTCAGCAACGGCGGCAGCTTTTTTAATATGCCCGATGTAAACCTTATCTTTCCCGCTCCGCTGAAGCCTCAGCACGCTCTGCTTTACGGCCTGTGCCAGCAGATGGGAACCTCCCTGATGGTGGGGGTATTCCTGCTGTTCCAGTACAGCTGGATGCATCAGGTGTACGGGGTTACGGCGGCGCAACTGGTCGTCATCCTGCTGGGGTATGCCGTTACGGTGTTTCTGGGCCAGACGGTGGCATTGGTGCTGTACGCTTCCACCAGCGGCGATGAGCAGAAGCGCCGCATTGCGCAGGGCGTTTTCTTCGCGGTGCTGTTCCTCGCAGCGGCATGGGTGGTATTCAGCGCGCTAAACGCCCCGGAAGGGCTGCTTTCCGGCGCAGTGGCGGCGGCCAATAGCCTGCCCCTTCACCTGCTGCCGCTGGCAGGGTGGATGAGCTGGGCGGCGTATGGCGCGCTGACAGGTAACCTGCTTGCATTGGCGGCGGGGATTGTCCTGTCGGCGGCGGGCCTTGTGCTGGTGGTGCTGTTCATGACCCGCACCCACACCGACTTTTACGAGGACGTGCTGAAAAGCGCCGAGACGGTGCAGTCCGCCATCACGGCCCGAAAGGAGGGCATGATGACGGAGGCCGCGCCCCGAAATGTAAAAGTGGGAAAGAGGGGCGTCAGAAAGGGCTGGGGCGCGTCGGTGTTCTTCCACAAGCATATGCTGGAGGACCGGCGGGGCCGGGTGTTCCTGTTTTCCCCCGTCGATTTGGTCTTTATTTTGATAACCATTGGCTTCGGCCTTTTTGCGGGGCGGGCCATCGCGGAGGATACGGCTGTCGGGTCGGTCATCAGCGTATTCGCGGTCAGCGTGTATATGCAGATTTTCAGTACCCTCAAGGGTAGCATGAACAAGGAGCTGACAAAGCCCTACCTCTATCTGGTACCAGAGCCGCCGTTCCGCAAGCTGCTGTATTTTGTGGCGGAAGGGCTGCCCGCCGCTGTTTTGGAGGCGGTGGTGATTTTTCTTCCCCTGTGCATCATTCTTGACTGGCCTGTGGTTCTGTCCGCGGTGCTGATGGTGGGACGGGTGACCTATTCGGTGCTGTTTACCGCGGCCAATCTGGCGGTGGAACGCATCTGGGGCGGCTCTGGGTCGCGGATGATTGTGATGTTGCTCTATATCGCGATTGTTTTGGTGATGGTTGCCCCCGGCGTTCTGCTGGCGGTGGTGCTTACGCTGGCAGCCGCCCTACCTCTGGTGAGCGGCCTGCTTATCCTGGCCGCCGTCAATGTGGCGGTGTCCCTCTTTGTGATTTTCCTCTGCCGCAATATGTTGGAGGTGGCGGAGCTAAATCAGCAGTAAAATATAAAAAGCGGCGTGCATTTCAAAAAGAAATGCACGCCGCTTTTGCTGCTTGCGGTCAGGCGATGGAGGTCACCTCATAGCCCGCGTCGGTGACGGCCTTTACCAGCACGTCGTCAGCCACAGGGGCGGAGAGAGTAACAGTTGCGGTTTTGGCGTCCAGGTCGACGGTGGCGGTCACGCCGTCCAGTGCGGACAGGGCCTTTTCCACGCGGCCGGAACAGTGTGCGCACATCATGCCTTCAATGGTCAGCTTCTTTTCCATGGGGGATAACACTCCTTTTTCTGATTGGTCGTTGATTTTGGGAAGCGCGTCAGGTGCGGGAATACTTTGGGGCTGCTGCTGCGACAGCTTGGGCTTAAAGAACCGCAGCCGCAGGGCGTTGGTCACCACGAAAACGGAGGAAAGGCTCATGGCGGCGGCGGCGAACATGGGATTGAGCTGCAAGTGGAGCAGGGGATAAAAAACGCCTGCCGCCAGCGGGATGCCGAGACAGTTATAGAAGAACGCCCAGAACAGGTTGCCCTTGATATTGCGGATGACCGCCTTGGAAAGCTGGATGGCGGTGACCACGTCCATCAGGTCGCTTTTCATCAGTACCACGTCGGCGGACTCGATGGCCACGTCGGTGCCTGCGCCGATGGCGAGACCCACGTCGGCACGGGCCAGCGCGGGCGCGTCGTTGATGCCGTCGCCCACCATTGCCACTTTTTTGCCTACACTTTGCAGGGCGGACACCTGACGGTCTTTTTCCTGGGGGAGAACGTCGGCAATCACCTGGGTCACACCTGCTTCCGCGCCGATGGCGGCAGCAGTGCGGGCATTGTCGCCGGTGAGCATCACTACGTCAAGTCCCATACTCCGAAGCTCTAACACAGCAGCGCGGCTGGTGGGCTTCAGAGTGTCCGCTACCGCAATGATGCCTTGAAGCGCACCGTTTTTTGCAAAGTAAAGAGGCGTTTTGCCCTGCTGGGCAAGCCCTTCTGCGGTGTCGGTCAAACCGCCCAGCGGGACGCTGTGCTCCTCCATCATGGCGCGGTTTCCGGCAAGGAAGGAAGCCCCCTGAATGTCGCCCTGCACGCCCCGTCCATGGACGGCCTCGAACCGCTCCACCGGTGCGCCAGGGATGTTCCGCAGGGCGGCCTCCGTGACGATGGCCTGTGCCAGCGGGTGCTCGGAGGGCTTTTCCAGCGAGGCGGCTATGCACAATAGCTCTGCTTCTGTAACGCCGTCCGCCGGGAGGAGGTCGGTCACCTTTGGCTTACCCTCGGTGAGGGTGCCTGTTTTGTCCAGCACCACCGTTTGGACGGTGTGGAGGGCTTCCAGCGCCTCGGCAGACTTGATGAGGATGCCGTTTTCCGCGCCCTTGCCGGTGCCCACCATGATGGCGACGGGGGTGGCAAGGCCGAGGGCGCAGGGGCAGGAGATGACCAGCACGGCGATACCGGCGGTGAGGGCGGAGGTGCCGGAGTGGGTGGCAATCAGCCAGACCACCGCCGTGACGGCCGCAATGGTAATAACTGTGGGGACAAACACCCCAGCCACCTTGTCGGCCAGCTTGGCGATGGGGGCCTTGGAAGCGCCCGCCTCCTCCACCAGACGAATCATCTGGGAGAGCGTGGTGTCCTCGCCTACCCGCAGGGCGCGCATGGTAAAGGAACCGGACTTGTTGATAGATGCGGCGGTCACCTTGTCACCGGGGCCTTTGTCCACCGGGAGGCTCTCGCCGGTGAGGGCGGACTCGTCCACGGAGGAATAGCCCTCCGTCACCTCGCCGTCCACAGGGATGGACGCGCCCGGCTTGACCAGCACAAGGTCGCCCACCTGCACGTCCTCCACGGGAATTTGCAGCTCTTGCCCGTCCCGCACCACAATGGCGGTTTTGGGAGCCAAGTCCATCAGTCGGGCGATGGCCGCACCGGTCTTGCCCTTGGAGCGGGTCTCCAGATATTTGCCGAGGGTGATGAGGGTCAAAATCATACCGGCGGACTCAAAGTAGAGGTCCATCGACCAGTGCTTCACCATGTCAAGGTCGCCGTGGCCGAAGCCCCAGCCAATCTGGAACAGGGCCACCACGCCGTAGACGAGGGCGGCGAGGGAGCCGATGGCAATGAGGGAGTCCATGTTGGGAGCCCGGTGCCACAGGGCCTTTAGGCCCACCTTATAATACTTGTTGTTGACATAGAGAATGGGCAGAGTGAGCAAAAACTGGAGCAGTGCGAAGGCCAAGGCGTTTTCCGTGCCGTGAAGGAAGTGGGGCAGGGGCGCGCCCAGCATATGGCCCATGGAAACGTAAAAGAGGGGGATAAGGAAGCAGAGAGAGGCGATGAGGCGGTGCTTCATGTGCTTCAGCTCGTCCTCCATGGGCGCGGCTTTGGGAGCCGCCGCTGCCTTGCCGCCGGAAGCGGCAGGGAGGGAAGCGCCATAGCCGGCGGCCTCCACGGCATGAATGATGGCCTCGTCGGTGGCCGGGCCAGAATATTCCACCTTCATGGAGCCGCCCAGCAGATTGACTGCCACGTTCTCCACGCCGTCCACCTTGCCGACGGCCTTTTCCACATGCGCCGAACAGGCGGCGCAGGACATGCCGGTGACGGTAAATTGTTGTTTCATAGGAAAAACTCCTTTAGCGGGACGGCTCCCCCGGTTTGTCGGAAGCCTTTGAGGATTTATCGAATTTCTTTTTGAATTTGGCCTTGAGCTTGTTCAGCGCTGGGTCGCCGTCCGGTGAAAGGGAGAGAACGCAGGCGGGCGGGAGAAAGCCGGGCGTTTGCGGTGTTTTCTTTTGCTCGTCCATGACAGGCTCCTTTCTGCCGCTTATTTCAGCAGCTTGCCCAATGTATCGACCAGCTCGTCGATTTTCTGTTCCCGCTCCTGAGGGGTCTTGGCCTCATTGACGCAGTGCTTCAGGTGTGCGGTGAGAATTTCCTTATTGGCGCGGCTGAGAATCGCGCCGGTGGCCATCACCTGGTGGGAGATGTCCACGCAATAGCGGTCATCCTCCACCATTTTTATAATGCCGTCCAGTTGGCCGCGGGCGGTTTTCAAAAGCCGAAGGACGGCGGCATGGTCTGCCATCATAGCTGTATCCTCCATCAAATAATACCCCAGGGGGGTGGGGGGGTTAACAATACAATAACATGCTTTAAAAAGCCTGTCAAGAAAATCATGCAAAAAAGCAGCAAGCCGATGAAACGGCTTGCTGCTTTTTAGGGAAATCAGGCCATGCTCTCGTTTTCCACGCGGTCGCGGAAGAGCAGAGAGATACACCACAGCGCAGCCAGACCGACCACAATATAAATGATACGGCTGAGCATACTGGCGGAACCGCCGCACGCAAACGCTACGATGTCAAAACGGAACAGGCCGATGCTGCCCCAGTTGAGGCCGCCGATGATGGCCAAAACCAGCGCGATTTTGTCAATCAGCATTGGGATACTACCTCCTAACTTTGGGTTCAGTGGCAGTATGCCCATTCTGGTATAAGACGATGCTGGGATTTTATGGATGAATGGAAAGGTCTTTCGGCCCGAAGCCATAGGGCAGAAGCTTGGCGAGGGGAAGCTTGACGAAATCACCGTCGCCCCGGGCGACCAGAACCTCCAAATCGGGGGCAAACTCATAGAGCATTTGCCGGCAGGAGCCGCAGGGCCAGCAATAGTCTGTTCCGGTGCCGACCACGGCGAGGCGGACGAAGTTGTCCCGGCGTCCCTCCGAAACCGCCTTGACCAGCGCGGTACGCTCGGCGCAGATGGTAGAGCCGTAAGCGGCATTTTCTACGTTACAGCCGGTGAATACAGTACCGTCGGCACACTCCAAAGCGGCGCCCACAGGAAAGTGGGAATAGGGTACATAGGAGCGCTTCAGCATTTGAAAGGCCAAGTCGACCAACTGGCGGTCTGTCATATTACAACGCCTCTTTTCTGTTTTCATTATAAAAACAGTATATCAAATTTACAGCACCAGAACAAGAAGATAGGCGGCATAGCCGGCCACAAGCACAGCGCCCTGCCAGCGGCGGAATTTTCCGGTTATCATGGCGGGCAGCATGGCAATCAGCGTGAGGATAAGAGCCACAGGGAGGTCCAGTAGGTAAGTCTGGGCGCTGACGGGCAGCGTTCCTCCGGAAACCACGCCGCACAGGGGCAGAATAAGGGTCAGGTCAATGATATTTGCGCCGATGATATTGCCCACGGAAAGGGAACCCTGCTTTTTGGCGATGGCGGTGATGGTGGTGACCAGCTCAGGGAGAGAGGTGCCGATGGCCACAAAGGTGAGAGCGATGATTTTTTCCGGTACGCCGAACAGCCGCGCCAGTTCACTGCCGTTATTTACGAGCAGGTTGGCCCCCACCACAATAGCAGCGGCGCCTACGACGAAAAGCAGAATGTTTTTGCCTGCCTCCGCTTTTTGAGGGCGTTCCCCTTTTTGCTGTTGAGCGTTGGATTTCCCACTGCGGATGTTTTCGGCAAAATAAAGCCCCAAGATGACGAACAGCACCAATCCAAGGGGCATGGAGACTCCGCCCGCAGAGCACAGCCACCACAGTCCGGCGCACGATGCAATCAGCAGAAGCGCCTTGGGAATCAATTCCTTCCGCTTCATCATTCCAGGCAGGAAAATCAGGGAGATGCCTAAAATCAAGCCGGTGTTGGCAGTGACGGAGCCGACGGCGTTGCCCACGGCCATATCCACCTTCCCCTGAGCGGCGGCGACCAGAGAGACAAGCAGTTCCGGCAGGGTGGTGGCAATGCTGACCACGGTTGCGCCGATGATGAAGTTGGGAATGCCGGTGACGCGGGCCATCCATGTGGCGGCGTCTACAAACCAGTCGCCGCCTTTGACGATAAGCACAAGGCCGAACAAAAACAGCAGAGCTGTGATAAAAAGGTGCATATACGTTCCTCGCTTTTTCTATGGTTCCCCGGTCGGTGGAAAAATAAAAAAGACTTTCGGCGCACGACGGCGCCAAAAGTCTCGTTCCCGTTTAAAACGGGTGCAGCACCATGCCTGAAAGGCAGGAATGTTGATGCTGCATATTAACTACTCCCTCTTGACGAAACATAAAATACAGGAAATGGACAAAAAAGTCAAGCAGTATTTTCCGGAATGCGCTTGAGGAGAAACAGGGCGGCAAATCCGGTGACCGTCCCGGTTACAACGGAGCAGGCCAGCAGCGGCGGCAGGTACAAAAGGGGCGCAGGGGAACGGAAATAGAGAAGGGAAGCCACGATTTGCCCTGTATTGTGGGCTGCCGCGCCGAAAATACACACCCCAACAAGAGAAAATTTTTTGAAACGCAGAGCAGCGGCCATCGTAAGCAGTGCGAGAACACCCCCCGAAAGGGAAAACCACAGCCCCGCGGCGTTTCCGCCCACCAGCGCGGCCAGCAGACAGCGGGCGCACAAAATCAGAGCGGCCTCCCTGACAGAGAGGCGGCAAAGGGCATATACGGTGACGAGGTTGGCAAGCCCCAGCCGCAGGCCCGGCAGGGGGAGGAGCACCGCAAGGGGCAGCAGATTTTCCCCGAAGGACAGAGCCAGCGCCGCCGCAGTGAGGACGGCGCACAGTGCAAGGCGGCGGACTGGTGTGGACGGCATGGGCGGCTCCTTTCAAAAAAGTGGCGGTGGAGGGAACTTTTATCCGGTTACTGCGTCAAATATCTCTGATGAACGGCCGCCCAATGTGATGATGGTATGGTTGGGGAGGCAGATAAGCTGTCCCGGTTTTCCGGCGGTAAGGGAGGCGCGGGCGCAGTCTCCGCCGGGGCAGGTGTGGGCGGTCACTGCCGCGCCGCCGGGCGATAGCGTCACAGTGAGAGGGTAGTCCCCCAGCACCTCCACATCAAGAGGGCCGTCGAGGGCGGAGAGGTCATACTGCGCGACTTCAGCGCCGTCTTGGGTGATGGTGAGCACAGTCCCGCTGTTATGAGGCGGCCGGAAAAGGGCAAGCGCCAACACTGCAGCCAACGCCAGCACCAAAACGGCGGCCAGAGCGTCCCACGGCGTGGGCCGCCTGCGGTCAGCGGCGGACGGTCTCAAGGGTGTAACCATGCTGCTCCCCCCAGAAGGTGAAGCTGTCCGCCAAATCTTCGGTGACCAGCACACGGCCGTCTTCGGTGGCAAGGATAAAGGAAAAATCATCGCTTTCCCGCCAGAGGGCAAGGGCGTTCTCCTCACCCAGCACAAAAAGGGCGGTGGAGAAAGCATCGGTCAGGGCGGCATTTTCCGAAACGACGGTTGCGGAAAGCAGGCCTTTTTCTGCGGGATAGCCGGTTTTTGGGTCTAAAATGTGGTGATAGCGGGTACCATTCTCTTCAAAGTAGCGCTCGTATCCCCCAGAAGTGGAGACCGTCTGCCCATCGCCCAGCGTCAGCAGCCCCAGATAGCCATCTTCGTCCAATGGGTCGCGGACGGCGACCGCCCACGGGCTGCCGTCCCGCTTTGCACCCATGGCGGTGACGGTGCCGCCGATGTTCAGCAGCGCGGAGGACACACCGCGGCTTTTCAGCACCTCGGCGGTTTTTCCGGCGGCATAACCCTTGGCAACGCCGCCCAAATCAAGGGCCATGCCCTGCTCTGAAAGGAGCATGCCGCCGTCCGACAGCAGAACGTTTTCATAGCCCACCAGCGGGAGGACGGCCTGAAGGTCGCTGTCCTTCGGAACGGTGGGGGTATCGCCGGACAGCCCCCAGAGGTCTGCAACAGGCGCGATGGTGGGGTCGAACGCGCCGCCGGAACGCCTGGCGGCGGACAGCGCCTCCGTGAGCACCTCGCCAACCTCCTGAGGAACCGGAACCAGCACGCCGCTTCCGGCGGCGGCGTTTACCTCCGCAAGGGGGCTGCCGTCCTGAAAACGGGAGAGCATGGCGTCCAAAGCGTTGACCTCCTGCACGGCGGCGGTCAGGTCGTCCTCCGTGCCGTCCATGAGGGTGATGGTCATCATGGTGTCCATGGCAAAAAAGCTCTGGGAAGGGCCGACGTCCCCCACGGTGGGCGCGCCGCAGGCGGCGCACAACAGCAGAGAGAAAACGCACAGGACGCAGAAAAGCTGTTTTTTCATGGGGCGGCTCCTTTCAAAATCACTCTCTCCTTTTTAACATACCCGCCCGTCTTTTACAAGGTTTTCTTGTGAAAACCGCAGAAAGGGCGGCGAAAGAGGAGGGGAAAGGACGGGTTTCTGTTTTCGCTGTTGCAAAGAGAGGAATTTTCTGCTAAAATACAAGATAGCGTATGACGCTTCTGTGTTGATTACAAGCTGTGCGGGCGGTATGCCCTGCGGCGGATGAGACGGCGCGGCTGAAAAACGGCGCGCCGATAAGGAGTGAGTCCCATGGCGAAAGAGAAAAAGGCCACGCAGCCCCGCAAGGACGACGCGGTCATCAATAAGATTTTTGTCTGGTTCATCTCGGCGGTGGTGCTGGAGTGCATCCTGTTTCTGGTGAACCGCTTCTACGTTGACGTGCACCCCACAGACGGCGGCGTGGCCATCATGGTGGCCATCAGCTATATCGTCAAGGTGGTGCCTTTTGTGGGCGTAATTGCGGCGGCCCTGTTTGCCATTCGGGGCATGACCTTTGCCAAGAAGGGGCAGGACGCCGGGAAGTATGCGGTGGGCTGCATCCTCTCTCTGGTGGTAGCGCTGTGTTCCTTTATCATCTGGCGGTTTTACGACGCGGGCGTCAAGTTCCTTTATGTGCTGGTGCCCGTTATCGCGGTGCTCGCTTTGATTTACTACCTCTACCAGCGGGAATTCTTCCTTTCGGCGCTAGTGTGCGGTCTGGGCGTGACCGGCCTGTGGGCTGTGCGCCGTGGGGGCATGGAAAACCATAAGGTGTTGCTGTGCCTCCTGCTGGCTGTCACAATCGTGGTGGCGGCGGTCAGTCTTGCGCTGGCGGCAAAGGCCCGTTCCAACAAGGGTGTGGTGAAGCTGGGCGGCCGCAATATCCAGATGTTTTCCGCCAAGACCAACTATGTGGTGTTGATGATTTCCTGTGCTGTTGGCTGTGTGGCTCTGGCCGCAGGCATGGTGCTGGGCAGCATTGTTTCCTATTACCTGCTGTTTGTACTTGCGGCCTGGCTGGTGGCCATGCTGGTGTACCACACGGTTAAAATGATGTAATCAATAAATGAAAGAGGGGCTGCGTCCGCTTTGGACGCAGCCCCATTTTTATAGCTTTTTCACATAGCGCAAATCCACGCACACCGCGTCAGGCGGGAAGGGGATTTCCGTGAATGTGCCGTCCCATTGGAAGCCGTGGGCGGCGTAAAACCGCCGGGCCTTCTCATTTTCCCGCAGGACAAAGACGAAGGCGTTCTCGTAACCGTCCGCCTTGAGCCGCCGGAGGGCTTCCTCGAAAAGCAGGCCGCCGTAACCCTTGCTCCGCTCGTTAGGGTGAGTGTAAAAGGAAGCGATTTCGCCCCAGTCCTCATAACCGCGGTTGTCAAAGGTGCAAACGTCCTCTGTGTTGTAGTTGGTGGTGCGGGCTTGGCAATAGTTGATGCAGGCCACGGGGGTGCTGTCCCGGTAGAGGAGCAGGCCGTGGCAGGCGCCTGTCCGGTAATTTTCCCGAAACGCGGAAATCCACCGGCCGTCGGTGATTTCCCGCGCCATGTATTCGGCGGGGACAGCGTCGCGGTAAGTGTCCCGCCAGCCAAGGGCGTGGATGAGAGACATGGCGGTAAAATGTTCTTCTGTGGCGGCGTCTACAAAATGAAGCTGCTCGCTCATGGTTTTCCCTCGTTTCCCAAGCTTAAAACGTAATCCGAGCGCACCTTGTAAAACTGGCACAGCGTGCGCAGGTGACGTACTGGCATCTCGTTGATTCCCAGCTCATAGCGGGAATAGACCTGCTGTGTGGTGCCGAGTATTTTGGCGATTTCGCCTTGCGTGTAATCGTGGTCTTCACGCAACTCCCTCAGTATCTCATAATATTCTTTCAACGTCAACGACCCCTTATGATTACTTCGGAGCCTATCTTTCCATACACTTGATGTAGCGTGTTGACAATACACCTAATTTAGTGTAAAATATTGACGAAAACAAAAAGGAGGTGTTAAAAATGGCAGATATGGCAAAGGTAGATTCGTACATTATGGCAAACAGCCAATATTTCCCCGCGGAAAAAATCCCATATTTGAAAGAAAAGCTGAAAGGGGCAGATGACGCAAAGTTTGAATTGGTGATTTCAACTGAACTGAAAAGTCCCACTGTCCTGTTGATTATTTCGTTGTTTTTAGGCTGGGTTGGTATTAGCCGCTTCATGCTGGGCAACATCGGATATGGAATTGTGAAAATTCTATTCTGTTGGATTTTTATTCTGACAATCGTTGATTGGTTCCTCATTATGAAAAAGACGAGGGAGTGCAACTTCAATAAGCTTTCTCTGGTGTTATAAGCAAAAAACCGTCCCCCGACTGTCTATCGGGGACGGTTTTTATATTGGAAGCAGATTGTTATACTTTAACGGTTTCTTCAACCGCCGGTGCAGATGTTTCCTGCCGCTCCTGTTTGGCGATGGCACGGGCATTAGCCAGCATCAGCTTGATGCGGTTCTCTTGATTGATTTTAGTAGCGCCCGGGTCATAATCAATGGCCACAATGTTACTGCCGGGGTAGTCGTCCTTCAGCTTGCGAATCATACCCTTGCCCACGATATGGTTGGGCAGGCAGCCGAAGGGTTGGGTGCAGACAATGTTGGGCACGCCGGTGTGAATCAGCTCCAGCATCTCGGCGGTGAGCAGCCAGCCCTCGCCCATCTTGTTGCCGTCGCCCAGATAGCCCTTGATATAGCCGTGCAGCTCGTCAAAGTCGCCGGGGGCGCGGAACCGTCCGGAACGCTTCAGGGCGGCAATCATGGCCCGCTGGTACTTTTTGACGTAGTTCCCGAAGAAGTGGCAGAAGGCCCGCTTGACCCACTTGCCGCCGTAGATGTCCACATCTACCTCACGGTTGTATATCTTGAAGATGACGAAGTCCACAAGGCCGGGCACCACCGGCTCAGCTCCTTCAGAGAGCAGGAACTCGTTCAGGTTGTTGTTGCCGAGCGGGGCATATTTGACGTAAATCTCGCCCACCACGCCGACCCGCACCTTTTCTTCGCCGGTGACGGGAACGGCCTTAAAGCGGTCAATGATGCGGTCGAAGTTTTTCTCCATGCTTTTGAAGGTCATGCCCTTGCCCGCGCCCATATCGGAGAGCAGGAAGTCCATGCAGTCGGCGGTGGCGGCGTCGGCGTCGCCGGGGTTGACCTCATAGGGCCGTACCTGGTTGGCCACGTTCATGATAAGGTCGCCGTAAATGACGGCGAACACCGCCTTGCGGATGAAGCCAAGGGAGAGCTTGAAGCCGGGGTTCTTTTCCAGGCCGGACAGGTTGACCGAGATGACGGGCACAAACTCCAACCCTGCCTTCACCAGCGCCTTGCGGAGCATGTGGATATAGTTGGAGGCCCGGCAGCCGCCGCCGGTCTGGGTGATGACCAGCGCCACCTTGTGGGGGTCGTACTTCCCGCTTTTCACCGCGTCGATGAGCTGGCCGATGACCAGAATGGCAGGGAAGCAGGCGTCGTTGTGGACGTATTTCTGCCCGTTGTCGATAACGCCCCGGCCGGTGTTGCCCAGCATTTCGGCCTTGTAGCCCTCGGTCTGGAGAATGCGCACCAGCATAGCGAAGTGGTCGGGCAGCATCTGGGGAATGAGAAGGGTGTACTCCTCTTTCATCTCCTTGGTAAATAAAAGGCGGCCTGTGTTGTCGTATTCCAGTTTAGCCATAGGAAGGTTCCTTTCCGTATGCGTTCGCGCCGAGCGGCACGTCAAATTCGGAGCAGTTCCGCAGGGGCAATTCAGTTGCCCAGAGCATGTTCAAGAGAGCGCCTTAAAAGGCGAGCCCTACAAAACGTTATTCCTTGTCGGCGCGGGCGTCCATGGCGGCCATCAGGCTGCGGATGCGGATTTTCACCGCGCCAAGGTTGTTAATGTCGTCAATCTTTAACTGGGTGTACAGCTTACCGCCGTCCTCCAAGATAGAGCGCATCTCGTCGGTGGTGATGGCGTCGGTGCCGCAGCCGAAGCTGACAAGCTGCACCACCTGCATATCGGGCTGGGTGCAGACGTACCGGGCGGCGTTATACATTCGGCTCTGGAACGTCCACTGGTTCAAAACCGTGCGGGCCTCGTAACCCTCCAAATAGGAGAGGGCGTCCTCAGTGACCAGCACGAAGCCGAAGGAGGTGATGAGGTCGTTGATGCCGTGGTTGATTTCCGGGTCGATGTGGTAGGGGCGGCCGCACACCACGATGATGGGCATCTTATGCTCACGGGCATAGCGGATATACTCTGCGCCGGTGGAACGGACGTCCGCCACATAGGAATCATAATCCCCATAGGCCGCCCGAACCGCAGAAACAGTTTCCTTTTTCGGCACGCCGAACTCCGCCTCCATCATGGCGGCAAGGCGTTTTTCGCAGTCCTTCCGCCGCCATAGGCCCACATAGGGGTCGAGGAATTTGGTCTGCTTCAGCACCGGGACGTTGGCGGCCAGCAGCTCAGGATAATAGGCCACCACCGGACAGTTGAAGTGGTTGTCTCCGATGCCCTCGTCGTTGTTGTAGGACATACAGGGGTACCAGATGGCGTCCACGCCGTCCTCCACCAGCGCCTCCACGTGGCCGTGGAGCAGCTTGGCGGGGTAGCACACCGTGTCGGAGGGAATGGTGTGCTGACCCTTGATATACAGGCTGCGGGAAGATTCGGGGGAGAGCACCACCTCGAAGTTCAGGCGGGTGAAGAAACCAAACCAGAAGGGCAGGTTCTCATACATATTCAATCCAAAGGGGATACCGATGCGTCCGCGGCTGCCGTTGCCGCCGCCTGTGCCATGGAGGGCGCGCAGGCGGTCATACTTATACTTCATCAGGTCGGGGTTTTCCACCTTTTCCTTGCCCAGCGGACGGGAGCAGCGGTTACCTGAGATAAACTTTCGCCCGCCGTCAAACTGGTTGATGGTGAGGGAGCAATGATTGGTGCACAGGCCGCAGGTGACCGGCTTGGCGGTGTGGGAGAAGGACGCCAGCGCCTCCTCGCTGAGAAGGGAGCTCTGCTCCAGTCCCATGTCCCGGGCGGCAAGCGCCGCGCCGAATGCACCCATCAGACCGGAGATGGTGGGACGGGTCACATTTTTATCAAGCTCCTGTTCAAAGGCGCGGAGGACGGCGTCGTTAAGGAAGGTGCCGCCCTGCACCACGATGTGCTGTCCCAAATCGTCTGCCGAAGCGGCTCGAATGACCTTGTAGATTGCGTTCTTTACGATGGAGATGGACAGTCCGGCGGAGATGTCCGCCACTGTTGCGCCGTCCTTCTGGGCCTGCTTGACGGAGGAGTTCATAAACACGGTGCAACGGGAGCCGAGGTTCACCGGCTTTTGGGTGAACAGCCCCAGCTTGGAGAAGGAGGCGATGTCATAGCCCAGCGCCTTGGCGAAGGTCTCGATAAAAGAACCGCAGCCGGAGGAGCACGCCTCATTGAGCATGATGGAGTCCACCGCGCCGCCGCGAATTTTGAAGCACTTCATGTCCTGCCCGCCGATGTCGATGATGAAGTCCACGTCAGGCTCGAAGTGGGCGGCGGCGTTGTAATGCGCCACCGTTTCCACCAGACCGAGGTCGCAGGAAAAGGCGTTTTTGATGAGGTCCTCGCCATAGCCGGTGACGGCTGTACCCTTAATAGTGATGCGTCCACGGCACATCTGATAGATGGCTTTCAACTGTTCCAGCACAATGGCAACCGGGTTGCCCTCATTGGAGTGGTAGTAAGTATAAAGCAGGCCGCCCTCCGGAGTGATAAGGGCCATTTTGGTGGTGGTAGAGCCTGCATCGATGCCCAGATAGGCGTCGCCGGTATAGGTTTGCGCGTCCACCTCCGGTGGATGCTTGGCGTTATGGCGGGTGAGGAAAGCCTCATACTCCCCCTCGTTGTCGAAGAGGGGGGGCATGGTGTCCACCACGCTGGTGTTGTCCACCGACTGTTCCAGCTTTTTGTAAAGCGCGTCAAAGGGCGCTTCTTCATAATCCTCTGAGCAAAGCGCCGCGCCGATGGCGGCGAAGCAGTCGCCGTCCTCGGGGAAAATGGCGTGGTCGCCGTCCAGCTTGAGGGTTTCCACAAAGCGCTGGCGCAGGCCGTACAGGAAGTGGAGGGGGCCGCCCAAAAAGACGATTTTTCCTTTCAACTCACGACCTTGAGTCAGGCCGGCCACAGTCTGGTCGACCACTGCCTGAAAAATGGAAGCCGCCACGTCCTCCTTGCGTCCCCCTTGGTTTAGGATGGGCTGGATGTCGCTTTTAGCGAACACACCGCAGCGGGAGGCGATGGGATAAATTTTCGTGTGTTGGAGGGAGAGCTTGTCAAGCTCATCGGCGGTGACGTTCATGAGGGTGGCCATCTGGTCGATGAACGCGCCGGTTCCGCCGGCACAGGAGCCGTTCATGCGCTCCTCCAGCGCGCCGCCGAAGAAGATGATTTTGGCGTCCTCGCCGCCCAGTTCAATGACAGCATCGGTGCTTGGAATGAAGCGGTTGACAGCGGCGGCGGTGGCGTACACCTCTTGCACAAAGTCAACGCCCGCGGCCTTGGCCACGCCCAGTCCGGCGGAGCCGGTAATGACCAGCTTCACGTCTTTTCCGGCCAGCATATCGCGGATGGAGGAGAGGGTTTCGCAGGCCCGCTCCCGCGCTTTGGAGTAATGCCGCTCATAGGAGCGGAACAGCAGCTTGTCATTCTCGTTCAGCACCACGACCTTGACGGTGGTGGAGCCGATGTCGATGCCGATGCGTAAGCTCATGGGTAACACCTCAAACCGGGGCGGAAGGTCGCCCTCGTCTTTCTCGTGACAAATATCTTATAATAATCAGTGGCTTTTTTCAAGGGAAAAAGGCGAATTATAGGCCCGTTTTCGGTGGAGAATAGGTGACAAAAGAGGGGAAATGTGCTATACTGCCCCTGTAAAAAGGAGCGAAGCGGAACGATATGGATGAAATGCTGCAATATCTGGCTGAATTGGAAGCCAACAACGAGCGCACATGGTACCACGCCCACGCAGAGGAGCGCAAGGAGGCGACGGCCGCGTTCCTTGCACTGGTGCAGGAACTGATTTTTGAAATCGGAAAATTTGACGAGCGGGTGCTTTTTCACAACCCGAAAGACCTGATGTACCGCATCCCGCGGGACATGCGCATCCCAAACCAGCCCACGCCGTATAATCCATCTTTTCGGGCGCATATCGGCCCCAAGGGGAAGCAGCCTTTCCCAATCGGGTATTACATTTGCATCGCGCCCGGTGGCAAATCCTTTTTGGGAGCGGGCATCAGCGTGGACTCCGTTCGGGAGCTGACCGGACTTCTGCGGGAACATATCGCGTGGCACGGGGATGAGCTGAAGGTAATCTTGGACGAGCCGGACTTCCGGCGAAATTTTGTTTTGAAGGGTACCGCCCTGAAGAACCCGCCGCGGGAATATGACCCGCTCCATCCACACGCAGATTTGCTGCGCTATAAGTGTATGTACGCCGAGGGCGCGCTTTCCGAGCGCACCCTGCGGGCGAAGCGGTTTCCACAGCGGGCGGGAGAATTGTTCCATATGGTGAAGCCTTTTGCGGATTTTCTCAATGAGGCTGTTGGAAATTATGTATTGCCGGGCGATAGATAAGCAAACTATCCTATATATTCAAAAAAGGAGCGAGAAACAATGAGTATTCTGCATTTGAGCGAAGGCGGCTTTGACGCCGCAATCAACGCCGGAAAGCCGGCGCTGGTGGACTTCTGGGCCGGTTGGTGCGGCCCCTGCAAGATGGTGGGGCCTCTGATTGAGCAGCTGGCGGACGAGTACGACGGCAAGGCAGTGGTGGCCAAGGTAGACGTGGACGCTGAGCCGGGCTTGGCTCAGCGCTTCGGCGTGATGAGTATCCCCACGGTGGTGCTGTTCAAGGACGGCGCGGAGGTCGACCGCAAGGTGGGTGCTCTGCCTAAGGACGCATACAGCGAGTGGTTGGATTCTGTACTGTAAGCGGACAGAAGAAAAAAGCGGACAGCCTTTGAAGGGCTGTCCGCTTTTTTATGGTTACGGCTCACTGATGGGCCGGTCGGAGATAAGGTGATAGGCCGCCACCTCGTGATAGGTTTCTCCCGGACGGAGCAAGGTGGAGGGGAAGGAGGGGTGGGACGGCGAACAGGGGTAGTGTTGGGTTTCCAGTGCGAAGCCGCCCCATTTGGGATAGCGGACGCCGCCCTTGCCGGGGACAGGGTCTTCCGCCAAGTGGTTGCCCGTGTAAAGTTGGAGGGCGGGCTGGGTGGTGGCCAGCTCCAGCGTGATACCCGACTGGGGCGAGTGGACTTTAGCGGCAAAAGGCGCGCCCTCCTCCAGCAGAAAACAATGGTCGTAGCCGCCGGTCAGCTTGAGCTGGGGGTGGTTGGGCGGCAGCCCCTGGCTGAGAGGGGCCGCTGTGCGAAAGTCAAAGGGTGTGCCGACCACGGGCAGAATAGCGCCGGTGGGCAGCGTGGCGGCGTTACATTCCAAAAAGGCGGAGGAGCCGAGCACCATGGTGTGGCCCAGCACGTCGCCGCTACCCGCTCCGGCCAGATTCCAATATGTATGGTTGGTCAGGTTGACGTGGGTGGGCGCGTCGGTAGAGGCCCGAAAGTCCATGATGAGGGCGTCAGCCGCCGTGAGGGTGTAAGTGACGGTGACCTCAAGATTGCCGGGGAAGCCGTCCTCACCGGCCGGAGAGACAGCCCGAAGCACAACCACCTCTCCCCAGGATTCACCGTGGAACAGAGTGTGGGAGAGAGGGCCGTGCAGATGGTGGGGACCTTCGTTGGGTGGCAAGTAATAATCCTTGCCGTCAATGGTGAAGCGGGACGCCTCGATGCGGTTGGCATAACGTCCCACCACCGCGCCATGAGAGGCAGAGCCGCGTTCATAGTCCGCCAGACTGTCATAGCCCAGTACCACGTCCACTTTGCCGCGTGAGGTGGGGACAAGAAAATGGGTCAGGGCGCAGCCGTATTCCAGAATGCGGGCCTCATAGCCGTGCCTATTGGTAAAGGTAAATTCCTTTACGGGATGTCCGTCGGCAGTGATACTGTAAACGCGCTCTGTTACCGGCATGGGTCGACAACTCCTAATCTTTTGGTTTCTTGAAGCGGTCAAGGATGGCTTTTTCCACCTTGTCGCCGTATTTCAGTCCCAACAGGAACACACAAACGCCCGCCGCGCCCAGTACGACCATCAGCCACAGGGGCAGGGACAGGGAAGAGCCGCCAAGCGCACAGGCTGCCAGCAGCCCCCACGGGCGGGTCAACAGGCAGATGATGAAAAAGCGGGGCAGGCTGATGTCGGTCAGCCCTGCCAAAATGCAGATGAGGTCGTCCGGGAAAAAGGGAAAGAGAAAAACAAGGGCAAGAAATACGTCCCTCTTGGATTGAATTAGCGCCAGATATTTGCCGGACAGCCGCTTGCTCACGAGCCTATCGGCGAAGGAACGGCCCAGCAGCCGCGCCAGCAGAAAAACGATTACGGAGCCGGAAAGGACGGCGGCCGAGGTGAGCAGGAAAGCGGTCAGGGTGCCGAACAACAGGCCTCCCGCCGCAGCGATAATGTTACTGGGGATGGGCGCTAAAATAACGGAAGAGAGCTGCACCAGAACATAAATCAGGTGAGAATAGGGCGCGAAGCGTTCCATGTACGCCTGCGCTTCCTCCAGCGAGCGCAGGGCAAAGAAGCCGGTGCGCCACAGAAAAAGAGCCAGTCCGCCCAGCAGCAGAAGGGCGGCGGCGGTCAACAGCCATTTGGTGCGTTTGTTTTCTTCCATCGTTCGTGCATCCTTTCCCACACTCTATTATGGACAGGGTAGCACGCACTTTTTGTAAAATGCTTGACGGGGGATTAAGGTTTGCTTAAACTTGCTTACTCATAGTGGCTTGCCCGCTAAAATTTCCTCGTAATCCTTGAGGTTTTCCGCAAGTAAGGCGGGGGTATCCAATCCATAGGGACAATGGGCGTGGCAGTGTCCGCAGTGGGTGCAGTTTTTGATTTTCCCCATCTTTTCCTGCCACTGGGACGAGAGCCATGCCTGAGACGGTGCACGGCGAAGCAACAGGGACATACGGGCGCAGTTGTTGATTTCAATTTCAGCAGGGCAGGGCAGGCAGTAGCCGCAGCCGCGGCAGAAGGAGCCGCTGAGGGCGGCACGGTCGGCCTCGACCGCCTCGGCAACAGCGCCCTCTAAAGCGGGGGGCGCGTCTTGGAAGGAGAGGAATTCCTCTAACTCACTGAGACGCTGGACGCCCCAAATGGGCAGCACATGGCCGAACTGCGCCAAATAGGCGTAAGCGGCCGCCGCGTTGGTGATAAGCCCGCCGCCGAGGGCTTTCATGGCGATAAAGCCAACGCCGCGTTCGGCGCATTCCGCCGCCAGCGCCACTTCCTCCGGGGAGGCGAGGTAGGAGAGGGGGAATTGCAGCGTGTCGTAAAGTCCGCTCTCCACCGCTTCCTTGGCCACGGCCAAGCGGTGGTTGGTGATGGAGATAAAGCGGAGTTTCCCCGCCTTTTTCTGCTCCTCCAGCAGCTCATACACGCCGGAGCCGTCCCCTGGTCTGGGGACAACGGGCGGGTTGTGAAGCTGAAAAATGTCCACATAGTCGGTGCGCAGGTTACAGAGGCTTTGCTCCAAATCCGCGAGGATACCCTCCGGCGTAAGCGCCATGGACTTGGTGGCGATGACGATATGGCTGCGCACATCGTGGAGCGCGTGGCCCAGCTTTTCTTCGCTGTCGGAGTAAGCGCGGGCAGTATCGTAAAAATCAATGCCGCCGTCATAGGCGCGGCGGAGAATGACGTCTGCTTCCTTCATAGAAACACGCTGGATGGGCAGAGCGCCAAATCCGTTGCGGTTGACGGAAAGACCGGTGCGCCCCAAGGTAACGCGAACCATATCAGTACCTCGTTTCGGCTGTTTTTTCCTATTATAAGGGTTTACTGTGCATTTTTCAAGGGTTGACAAGAGACGCCGGGGAGAAGTATCATCAAATTAGGAAAAATCAACAAAAACGGGAAAGAGGGAAAGGTATGGAACCGTTTCTGAAAAAGATGTTTACGGTCAAGGTGGGGGTGTCAACGCCTATCGTAGTGGGGCAGGACGACCAGGTGGGCCGCCGCCAGCTTATTCCCATTGAGGGCGGCACGGTGGAGGGCGAAGGCTTTTCCGGCAAAGTGCTGCCCGGCGGCGTGGACAGCCAGATTATCCGTCCCAACGGCCGGTGCGACCTGTCCGCCCGCTACGGCATCCTGCTGGACAACGGCGCCAGTATGTACATTGAGAACAACGGCCTGCGGGCGGTGCCGGCGGAGTATGCCGAAACGGTGGTAAACGGCGGTTTTATCGACCCCAGCCTTTACTATTTCTGCACAAAGCCTGAGATTGAGGTATATGACGAGCGGCTGCGGTGGATGCTGGAGCGCATTTTCCTTTGCAGCGCCACCCGCCTGCCCGACCAGGTTCAGATTGACTTTTATATGCTGGAACAAAAATAAGGAGGAGCGGAAAACATGGAAGTGCGCGTTAACACACATGGCGAGGGCAAGCTCGCAACTAAAGTCTTTTTCAGCGACGAGAGCGGCTTTGAAGTAGCGTCCGTCATCGTAATGGGCAAAAAGGATTGTGTGCTGATTGACACCCAGTGGACGCTGGGCAACGCCCATCGGGTCATTGCGGAAATTCTGGAGACCGGCCTGCACCTGACCACAATCTATGTCACCCACGCCCATCCCGACCATTATTTCGGTACTGCCCATATTGCAGAGGTATTCCCAGACGCCAGGGTGGTAGCCCTGCCTGAGGTGTGTAAGACCATCAACAACCAATTCTTCGGTAAGATGGAGCACTGGATTGAAGTTATCGGCCGCACCAACGTCTGCACCAAGACGGTGCCCATTGAGCCGCTTGAGGAGAACGTCATCATGCTGGAGGGGGAGCGCCTCGAAATCATCCCTCACATGATGGGCGACCTGAAGTACAATTCTGCCGTGTGGATTCCCTCCATCAAGACTCTGTATGGCAGCGACATTCTCTTCAACGAGGCTCATCCCTTCACCTGCGAGGTGAGCAGGGAACAGCGCAAGGTTTGGCACGACGAGTTGGCCGATTTGGAGAAGCTGGGCGCGGAGGTCATCATTCCCGGCCACCAAAAGCCCGGTATGCCCTTTGACGGCAGTTCCATCCGCTTCACCCGCGCTTATCTGGAAGTGACGGAAGAGGTTCTGGAGCAGACCAAGGACGCGCCGTCCTTCTACTATGCCATGGCGCAGCGTTTCCCCAACGCCAACCTGTTCATCAGCAACGATATGAACTCCGGCGTGTTCAAGGGCAACGTGGAGTGGAATTGGAACGAAGACTGAGCGGGACGGCGTATCAGATGGGGAGAGCTTTCGCCAAAAGAAGCGCAAAATCAGTCGTAAACTATAAAAGCGAACAAGGTTGCGTTAAAAATCCATTAAATCAGGACAAAGGCGGTTGCAACCCCTGAAGAATGTGTATAAAATGGGGACAGTCCCAAAGGAAACACGTTAAGGAGGTCATTTTATGGCACTGTTTGACAACTTTAAGGAGAAGGTCACCGACCTGGCTCAGAGCGGCATGGCAAAGTCCAAGCAGCTGGCGGAGATTGCCAAGCTGAAGGCCGCCAATATGGCGGAAGAGGACGCTGTCAAGAAAGCGTATCTGGAGTTGGGAAAGCTCTATTATGCGGAGAAGGGCGATGCGCCTGAGGCCGCCTATGCGACGCTTTGTGAAAAAGTGACCGCGTCCAAGACCAACATTGCGGCAAACAAGGAGCGCATTGAGGCAATCAAGGCAGCAGGCGCTGTGGAAGAGGCTGATATTACTCTGGAGGAGGAGCCCTGCGAGTGTGAGCCGTCCTGCTGCACGACGGAGGAGCCTTCCGGCGATTGCGGCTGTGGCTGCGGCGAGAGTGCCGAGGAAACCACGGAAGAGTAAAAGACCATGAAAAGAGCGGCGGCATCCGGTTTGGATGACGCCGCTCTTGCTATTTTACTGTGTATTATACGATGATACGGGTTTCCGGCCGCACATAAAGATAATAAATGAGCCGACAGAAAAAACGAGAGGCGGGAACGGACAAAAAACAGCGGGCCGCTGCTGCGGCCCGCCGACGGGGATACAATTATTTCAGGATGCGGCAAGCGCCGGAATAATGTCTGGCCCAATAGCCGCTGGTGAGAGAATTCGTCGTCACGTTGTAGTTGGTGGTGGAGGCGTGAATGAACTGCCCACCGCCGATGTAAATGCCCACATGGCCGGTTCCGAGGAAGAACACCAAGTCGCCCAACTGGAGCTCGCTCTTTTCCACCGAAGCGCCCAGTCGGCGTTGGCCGACGCAGGTGTGGGGCAGAGAGACGCCGTACTGCTTGAAGATGAACATGGTGAAGCCGGAGCAGTCAAAGGCGTTAGGGCCAGACGCACCATAGGAATAGCGCTTGCCGAGATACTGCTTGGAGGTGGCCACCAGCTTTTCAGCGGTGGTAGGCTCCTTCGGGGGCTGGGTGACCGCTTCGTTCGTCAGAGTCAAGTCGCGAGCGTTTACATAGCCCTTGATGCCGTTCCAGGAAACGATGTACCATTCGCCTTCTGAGCCGGTGATTTCCACCACAGTGTTCTGGTTCAGCGTACCGGCGGAGGCGTAAGCGCCGCCGGGGCCGGTATGGACGGTGAGTTTACCGGCGGAGACCTTGCCGTTGCCAAGCTCACGGTTGACCGCGATGTGGTCGGCGGCGAGGTAGCCCTCGGCGCCGTTGTGGAGCACCTTGTACCAGCCGTCGCTTTCCTGAGAGAGAACGACAACCTCAGTGCCTTCAGCCAAGACCTCTACCACTTGAGCGGAATTGGAGGCAGCGGCGCGCATCCGCAGGGTGGAAGAGGATACGGTACCCCGGCCCTCGATTGCGAAGGCGGCGGTCATAAAGCACAGCGCACCCAGTGCAATCAATGCGGTGGCGGCGCGGAAAACTCGTTTTGGCAAAGAAACCATGGGAGTCGACCTCCATTTTCTTTCTATCTTTCGGGAGAAGGGGCGGATGTTACTTGCTTGCAAGCGCCCGCTCCAGCCAGACGGCGGCCACGTCCATGGCGTCGTACAGGTTGGCCTTCTCTGTTTTTTTCACCACGCGGTCGCGGCTTTTCAGGTCGGGGTCGGTGAGTTGAAGCTGAACGGAAACGCGGCTTGCCACGTCCAAATCGTCCTGCTTGGCGCTTTCCATTACCTGGAGCATGATGATATATCGTTCGGCCATCGTGCCGTAGTAAATCAAATTGCCTTTGCGGCGCAAGGGGCGTCCTTTATAGGACAGGGGGATTTTCTCGTCGGCCATTCCGGCACCTCCATCAAAAACTGTAACCAAATTGTAACACATTGTTTCCTGTCTGTCAAATCTTTTTGGCAAGAAAAGTGAAATTTCAGGGTTTCGTGGGAGAGCGCTTGAAAACAGGCGGTTTCTGTTTCAGTTTTGTAACCATTTTTACAAAATGAAACGGCGGAACCGCACGTGGTTCCGCCGTCTTCTTATATATTAAAATGTGTAAGGCAGGGGGTTACCGCTTGGTGCCAAAGTGGCAAACACTGAGCATTCCAGGACCGGTGTGGGCGCCAATGATGGGGGAGAGGGGAACGGTTTTGACCTCCACCTGCGGGACTGCCTTGCGTACTTCCTCTGCAAGCGCCTCGCCAAGCTCAGGCACACCGGCATAATCAACCCAGACCGTGTCCGTCAAAGCAGGGTCAAAGGTTTCCTTCAGGCGCGTGAGCATGTTGTCCATGCTTGCGTTTTGGCCGCGCACCTTGCCATATACCACCAGCTTGCCGTCGTCTTCGATTTTCAGCATGGGGCGGATGTTCAGCTTGCTGCCGAAGAAAGCCGCCGTGGGACTGACCCGACCGCCGCGCTTGAGGAAATCCAAATCGCTGACGGTGAACCAGTGGCAGCAGGAAAGAGCATGCTCTTCCAGCCAATGGGCATTTTCTTCCAGAGACATACCGTTGGCACGGTTGCGGGCGGCCTGCACGACGAAAAGTCCCAGACCGGCAGCAGCGCTGAGGGTGTTCACAAAGCGAATGGTGCGGTCAGGATAGCGTTCTTTGAGCTGCCCCAGCGCCTGCTGCGCCATCTGCCAGGTGGCGGAAAGTCCGCCGGAGAAGCAGCAGTACAGCAGGTCGTGTCCTTCTTCCAAAATGGGGGCAAAGGCTTCTTCAAATGTGAAAAGCGTAATCTGGCTGGTGGAAACGGATGCGCCCTCTTTTAACGACTGATAGAAAGAGGCGCAGACTTCTTCTGCGTTATCCTGTCCGGCGAAAAAGCTGAAATTTTCGCCGTTCAGCAGACAATCCATTGCAATACCGCGTATGTCGTATTCCTGACAAATGGCAGGCAGCAAAGAGGCGCCGCCGTCGGTAAAAATCACATAATCCTTCATGTTTGCTCTCCCTTTATGTTTTGTGAGATAGAGATAACAGGAAACGTCGCCTATATTTTACATGTCTTTTCAGCGGCTGTCAAAAGGAAAATGTGAAAATTTGGACACACTTGAGAATGTGTCAAAAAAGAGGGGCTTTGACCCGATAAAGGGGACGTGATACTATTTAGCCAAAGGCAAATTGGGGGGATAACGGTGAAGGTGCTGCTGGTGCGTCTGCTGGCGCAGAATTTGATTGGCGGCTTTGCGGCGGTTGAATGTGAGCCGTTGGAATTGGAATATCTTTCGGCAGCCTGCCGAGAGGCTGGTATTCAGGCGGAGATATATGACGGTGCGGTGGACTGCCGCCGTTTCACTGATGTGCTGCGCGCAGCTTGTCCGGACGCTGTGGCGGTGACCGGCTACTTAACTCAGGAGAAGGAGATAAGGCGGTGCACTGAACTGGTGAAGGCCGTGCTGCCAAGCTGTCCCGTTCTGTTGGGCGGCGTACATGTCCAGCTCAATTACCGTCGGCTCATGTGGGATACCGTGGACGTGCTGGTGCGTGGTGAAGACCCGAGGGCGTTTGCCCAGACGCTGAGACGGCTGGACGGCGGAAGGGATTTAACGGCTATTGACGGGCTTTGCTGGAGGGAGGGCGGACAATGGCGGGAAACGCCGTATGCGCCTTGTGAGATTGAGGACTTTCCCTTGCCGGACAGGAGCGGCTGGGCGGAGCGGGCCGTGTGGTACCATTACCTGGACTTGAACCACTTGGCAACGGTGAAGACTGCCGTTTCCTGCCCCTATTCCTGCATATTTTGTTATGGTACCCACCTGCATGGAGGGGTCTATCAGGCGCGCAGCGTGAGGTCGGTGCTTGACGAGCTGGAAACGCTTGAGGCGGAACATATATTCTTTGTAGATTCAGATTTTCTGGTTTCGGAGCAGAGGATGCGGGAACTGCTGAAGGGCCTGCGGGAGCGGAACATCAAAAAGACCTTTATATGTTACGGAAGAGCGGATTTCATTGCGGAGCACCCGACGCTGATAAAGGAACTGTGTGCGGCAGGGTTTCGTTGGTTCCTTGTGGGCATCGAGGCGGTTGCAGATGAGCGCTTGCAGCGGTGGGAAAAGGGGACGAACAGCAGCGCCAACGACGCCTGCCTTCGTATCCTGCGTGAAAATAAAGTGCATTGTGTGGCGCTGATGATTGCAGACCTTTCTTTCAGCCGTGCGGACTTCCGTACTATTTACCGTTGGGCCAGAAGCCGGAGGCTGCGCTATGTGACGGTACAGGTGCTGACGCCTTTGCCAGGTACGGAGCTGTATCGACAGGCGGGGGGAGACCTGGAAGATGCAGACTTATCCCGTTGGGACCTTGCCCATCCGGTACGGGAGCCGGACAAGCTGACCAAACGGCAGTTTATGCGCTGCTACCGCCGTCTGTTGGTTCGGCTTGCAACAATGGGTTGGCTGCGGGGGGCGTACCGTTTTGTAACGCCGCGGTACCTGCTGCGGGCTTTGGTCAGATGGTACAAAGGGAGAAAAATGCTGCAATAAAAAGGGACAGGACGGCCTAAATGGCCGCCCTGTCCCTTTTTGAGCATAAAAAAGCCCGGAATTTCTCCGGGTTTTACACGAAAAATAGTTGACATACAGATTCTTACATGGTAAACTAAAATGCTTTTATATCCGAAAATGGGAAAGTGTTCCTTTCCCACCTCTGCAAAACATAGTATAACACGGCGGCAGAGAAAAGACAAGTGCAGCCTCTAAAAGTTATCCACACAGCCGCGCGTATCGCGTCGGCTTTCCACGATGCAAGGAAAGGATGATCGAACAGAATGGTCAAGGACGTCTACTACGGCAAGACCCTGCGAAAGAGCTTTGCCCGGCATGAAGAGATTCTTGAGATGCCCAACCTGCTGGAGGTACAGAAGGACTCTTACCAGTGGTTCCTGGATAAGGGACTGCGGGAGGTTTTTCGTGATGTGGCCTCCATCACTGACTACGCAGGGAACCTGGAGCTTTCGTTCATTGATTACACCATGAACGAGCAGCCCAAGTACGACGTGGAGGAATGCAAGGCGCGGGACGCCACCTATGCCGCCCCCATCAAGGTGCGGGTGCGCCTGCGCAACAAGGAGACTGAGGAAATCAAGGAGCAGGAAATCTTCATGGGCGATTTCCCCCTGATGACCAAGGCGGGCACCTTTGTCATCAACGGCGCCGAGCGCGTCATTGTCTCCCAGATTGTCCGCTCTCCCGGCATCTACTATACCAAGACCGCCGACAAGGCCGACAACCTGACCTATGCCGCCACAGTCATCCCGTACCGCGGCGCATGGCTGGAGTATGAGACTGACCTGAACGACGCATTTTATGTCCGCATCGACAAGAACCGCAAGCTGCCGGTAACCTGTCTCATCCGTGCGGTCGGCCCCCGTACCGACGGGGAGATTTTGGAGATGTTCGGCGAGGACCCCCGCATCGTGGCCACGCTGGAGAAGGATACCTGCAAGACCTATGAGGAGGCTTTGCTGGAGATATACCGCAAGCTCCGTCCCGGCGAGCCGCCCACGGTGGACTCCTCCGAGTCCCTGCTGCGCACTTTGTTCTTTGACCCCCGCCGTTACGACCTGTCCGGCGTGGGCCGTTATAAGTTCAATAAGAAGCTGGCCATCCATACCCGTCTGGTGGGCCAGAAGCTGGCCCAGCCCGTGGCCGACCCGGAGACCGGCGAGTTGATTGCCGAGGCAGGGGAGGTGCTGACCCGTGAGCGCGCCCGCGAGCTGGGCGACCGCGGCGTCAACGAGGCGGTCATTCTGGTGGAAGACCACCCTGTTAAAGTGTTCTCCAACCACATGGTGGATATGCGCCATTATGTGGATTTTGACCCGGAGGAGTGCGGCGTCACCGAGATGGTGTACTACCCCGCTTTGAAGGAACTGCTGGAGCAGTACAGCGGCGAGGAGCTGAAAGAGGCGGTTGCCGACCACGTGGACGACCTGGTGCCGAAGCATATCATCGTGGACGACATCATGGCCTCCATCAACTACCTCAACTGCTTGGCCTTCAACGCAGGCACCACCGACGACATCGACCATCTGGGCAACCGCCGCCTGCGTTGCGTGGGCGAGCTGCTGCAAAACCAGTTCCGTATCGGCTTCTCCCGCATGGAGCGCGTTATCCGCGAGCGCATGAGCATTCAGGATTTGGACATCGTGACCCCCCAGAGCCTGATTAACATCCGTCCGGTGACCGCTTCCATCAAGGAGTTCTTCGGTTCCAGCCCCTTGAGTCAGTTTATGGACCAGACCAACCCGCTGGCGGAGCTGACCCATAAGCGCCGTATGTCCGCCATCGGCCCCGGCGGCTTGAGCCGTGACCGCGCTTCCTTCGATGTTCGCGACGTTCACTATAGCCACTATGGCCGCCTGTGTCCCATCGAGACGCCGGAAGGCCCCAACATCGGCCTTATTTCCTATCTGGCCTCCTATGCCCGCATCAACCGGTACGGCTTCATCGAAGCGCCCTACCGGAAGGTGGATAAGGCAACCGGCAAGCTGACCGACGAGGTCGAGTATATGACCGCCGACGTGGAGGACCAGTATATCATTGCCCAGGCAACTGAGCCTGTGGACGAGAACGGCTGTCTGAAAAACGCCCGTATCACCTGCCGCCACCGCAACGAAATCATTGAGGTGGACAGAGAGCAGGTAGACTATATCGACGTCAGCCCGAAGATGATGGTGTCCATCGCCACCGCCATGATTCCCTTCCTTGAAAACGACGACGCCAACCGCGCCCTGATGGGCGCCAACATGC
>JAAWDI010000026.1 GCA_022793685.1 Oscillospiraceae bacterium | reverse complement strand
TGATGAGGGGAGAGCCGTACTTCTTATCCAGCACCACGTTGCGGCCCTTGGGGCCCATGGTGATTTTAACGGTATCGGCAAGCTGGTTAACGCCGCGCTCCAGCGCCTGACGGGCCTCGTCGCCGTAGCAAATCATTTTAGCCATAATTCAAACTAACTCCTAAAATTATTCGACAACGGCCAGAATGTAGTTCTGGCTGACGATGGTGTATTCCTCGCCGTCCACCTTGACCTCAGTTCCGGAATACTTGCTGGTGATGACCTTGTCGCCCACCTTCACGGTCATGGTGATTTCCTTGCCGTCCACCACGCCGCCGGGGCCGACGGCGATGACCTCGGCCACTTCGGGCTTCTCCTTGGCGGCGCCGGTGAGGATGATGCCGCTCTTGGTCTTTTCCTCGGCCTCTACCAGCTTGATGATAACGCGGTCAGCCAAAGGCTTCAGTTTCATGTTTGGTTCCTCCTTCTATATGCTGTGTTTTCTTCATAAACGATTCTGTGGGTTAGCACTCAAGGATGCGGAGTGCTAACCCACTTAAGATAATAATCGGTTCCTCTGGAAAATGCAACCCCTAATTTTCGGTTTTCGGGAAGGAATTGCTAAAAATTCACTATTTGTTCACAATCGGGCGGGCCGAGTGCTAACAGCCCAGTCAGGGACGGTAAAAAAACGCGTCGCACTTGAGCATACCGTTGTAGAGCTTGCGCTTTTTATCCGCCTTGCGGCCGAAGGTGCGCTCGAACTCCGTGTGGGAGGAGAGCAGCGTCAGCCTCCAGCCGTCGGGCAGGGCGGCATAAGCCGCGCCAAAGGCGCGGTAGAGCGTTTCCGCGTCGTCCTTCTCCATGATGCGCTCCCCATAGGGCGGATTGGTGACGATGGTTCCCGTCGGCTCCTCTCGGCGGAACTGGGCGGCGTCGGCCACCTCAAAACGGGCGATGTCGTCCACCTCGGCCAGACGGGCGTTGTGCCGGGCAAGAGTCACCGCTTTGGGGTCAACATCGCCGCCCCAGATGTCATAGCTGCCGTGAAATTCCTTGTCCATGGCCTCGTCCGCCGCGTCCAGCCACAGCTTTGCGTCGAGATTGCGCCACTTCTGGGCGGAAAAGACCCGGTTCAGGCCGGGGGCGCGGTTTCGGGCCATGAGGGCGGCCTCGATGGCGATGGTGCCGCTGCCGCAGAAGGGGTCACAGAACGGCCCCTTGCCCCGATAGCGGGAGAGGGTCACCAGTCCGGCAGCCAGCGTCTCCCGCAGGGGAGCGTCCACTCCCTCCGCTCTGTAACCCCGTTTGTAGAGGCCAGCGCCGGAGGTGTCCAGCATCAGGGTGGCCATATCCTTCATAATAGAAAATTGAATTTGATAAAGCGCGCCTGTTTCGGGGAGCGTTTCCATGCCATAGGCCGCGCCCAGCCGGGCGGCAACCGCCTTTTTTACAATGGACTGGCAGGCGGGGACGGCGTGAAGGGCGGAGTTCAGGCAATGCCCCTTGACGGGGAACTGCCCGCCCTTTGGGATGAACTCCTCCCACGGCAGGGCGCGGACGCACTCAAACAGCGCGTCGAAGGTGGGGGCGGAGAAACGGCCCAGCACGATGAGCACCCGCTCGCCGCAGCGGAGGTTCAAATTCAGCCGGGGAATATCGGCCTCGCTGCCGGTGCAGAACACGCGGCCGTCCTCGGCACGCACGTCCGACAGACCAAGCCGTTTTAATTCCGTGGATACCGGACCTTCCAGCCCGAACAGGGTGGGAATGGCAAATGGGAGCGTTTTCATGGATACAGCCCCTTCCGCAGTCATAAGATAGGGACAGTATACCGTTTTTTTGTCCGGTTGCAAAGCCCTGCGCCGATTTTAACGTCCTATCAGCGTCTTTTTCTGGAATTTTAATCTTTCCTGTGGTACAATAATTGCGTAGACGAAAGGGTCTGCAAGGAAAGGAAGTGATGCAGTCGTGAGTGCTTTTTGGCTTATCGCCCTAATCGTCTTTCTTGTGGTGGAGGCCGTCACCGTCGGACTTGCGTCTATTTGGTTTGCGGCAGGCAGTCTGGTGGCGCTGATTGCCAGCGGGCTGAAAGCGCCGGTTTTGGTGCAGATTATCCTGTTTGCGGTCGTGTCCCTGATTACCATGGCGCTGGTTCGGCCGCTGGCCCGGAAATACTTCACCCCCAAGCAGGTAGCCACCAACGCCGACCGGGTCATCGGAAAAGAGGCCGTGGTCATTGAGCCGGTGGACAACATCAATGCCAAAGGCATGGTTAAGGTTGGCGGCATTGAGTGGACGGCCCGTTCCGATGACGATGCGCCCATCCCCGCCGACGCACGGGTGCGGGTGCTGCGTATTGAAGGCGTCAAGCTCATTGTTACACCGATGGAGAGAAACATATAAGGAGGAAATCATATGCCTTTTCTGATTCCCGTCATTCCCATTATTGTCATTGTTATTATTCTTATCATTCTGGCAAGCTGCATCAAAATCGTGCAGCAGTCCAAAGCCTTTGTGGTGGAGCGCTTGGGCGCGTTCCACGCCATCTGGGGCGTGGGTATCCACTTCAAGGTGCCGTTCATCGAACGGGTGGCCAAGGCTGTGTCCCTGAAGGAGCAGGTGGTGGACTTTGCACCCCAGCCTGTTATCACCAAGGATAACGTCACCATGCAGATTGACACGGTGCTGTACTTCCAGATTACCGACCCGAAGCTGTACGCTTACGGCGTGGAGCACCCCATGTCCGCCATCGAGAATTTGACGGCCACCACCCTGCGTAACATCATCGGCGAGTTGGAGCTTGACCAGACCCTCACCAGCCGCGACATCATCAACAGCAAGATGCGCGCCCTGCTGGATGAGGCCACCGACCCCTGGGGCATCAAGGTCAACCGGGTGGAGCTGAAGAATATTATCCCGCCCCGCGAGATTCAGGACGCCATGGAACGCCAGATGAAAGCTGAGCGTGAGCGCCGTGAGTCCATCCTGCAGGCCGAGGGCCAGAAGCAGAGCCAAATCCTTGTGGCGGAGGGCGAGAAGCAGTCGGTTATCCTGCGTGCTGATGCCGCCAAGCAGGCTCGTATTATGGAGGCCGAAGCGCAGGCGGAGGCCATCCTGAAAGTACAGCAGGCCACCGCAGACGCCATCAAGCTGATTAACGAGGCGGCGCCCAGCGAGGGTGTCATCAAAATCAAGGCGCTGGAAGCTTTCCAGGCGGCAGCCAACGGTAAGGCTACTAAAATCATCATTCCCTCTGAAATTCAGGGACTGGCCGGTCTGGCCGCTGCTGCCAAAACGGTGTTTGACACCGAAGACCCAGACGGCGAGAAGAAAAACGGCGAAAAAAAGCACTGACAAACGGCAGAGAGCCGGGCTGGCAACAGTCCGGCTCTCTTTTTGCGCCGCCGTTGAATTTTGTACCAGAAAGGCGTATAATGGGGCAAAATGAGGAAAGAGGAAGGGAATTCATATGATGACTTATCTGGCTCAGCGGCAGGAGTTGTGTGAATACGGCCATAAACTGTGGTCACGGGGATGGGTCGCCGCCAACGACGGCAACCTGTCCATGCGCCTGCCCGACGGAAATATTCTTGTCACCCCCACCGGAGTGAGCAAGGGGGACTTGACCCCTGAAATGCTGCTGGTGTGCGATTTGGAGGGCAGACTGCTGGAGGAAAACTCCAACTACCGGCCGTCCTCTGAAACGAAAATGCACCTGTGCATCTACAAGGCGCGGCCCGACGTGGGCGGCGTTTGCCACTCCCACTCTCCGGCGGCCACCGCATTTGCCTGCGCCCGCAAGCCCATTGACGACCCGATTTTGGGGGAGAGCATCATGCAGATGGGACGGTGTGTACCCGTTTCCGAATATGCCCGCACGGGGACAGCGGCCTTGCCGGCAGCCATTGAGCCATTGGTGAAAGAGGGACACAGCGCTATCCTGCTGGCAAACCACGGAGCGGTGACGCTGGAAAAAGACTTGAAAGCGGCCTATTGGCGAATGGAAACGCTGGAACTGACCGCCCAAATTCACTTGAACGCCCGCATCCTCGGCGGCGGCGTGCCGCTGACGGAGGAGCAGGTCAAGGAGCTTCTGTAACCACAAAAAGCCGAAGGAGCGCATTGCGCTCCTCCGGCTTTTTTTCTATGTATTACTGATAGCTGTCATAGGCATAGGCCAGCAGCTCGGCGGCCCGCTCCTCGGTGATTTCGATAGGGCAGTGGGCGGAGAGGTGGTTCTCCGAGACCTCCTTTGCCATGGCGACGACCTTGTCACGGGGGAAGCCGAGCGCCTTCTGGGACTGCACGTTCATCACGCGCATATAGCGCTGGATTTCTTTCTCTACCAAGGTGCCAAGCTCCTCGGCGGTTTCTCTGCCGGTGAGGGGCAGGCGCATGGCCTCGGCAGTCTTTGCCATCTCCTTGGGCAGGATGGGCGCTACCAGCTTCACCGTGGCGGACAGGCCGAAGACACAGCTCTGACCGTGGGGGGTGTGGAAGTTACAGCCGTAAGCGTCGCCCATGGCATGCCCCACATGGGTCAGGGGGTCTTTGAAGGCCAGACCGCCCATGGTGGCCGCCATGGCCATTTCGCTGCGGGCCTCCACATCGTCGGGATGCTCATAGGAGCGTATCAGGTTGTCCGCAATCTTGCGGATGCCCACCAGCGCCATCTCATCGGCCACGGGATTGCGGAACTTGTTGGTGTAACCCTCGATGCAGTGAGCCAGCGCGTCCAGACCGGTGCTGGCGGTCTGCTCCAGAGGCAGGGTGACGGTCAGCTCCGGGTCGACGATGGCGAGGTTGACGTTGACGAATACGCTCCACTTGGTGTTCATGTCCGGTCGGGAGATGACTGCCACCGGCGTGACCTCCGAGCCGGTGCCGCAGGTGGTGGGCACCAGCACCACGGGGCAGGTGGTGTCAATGACGGGAGGCACGGCCAAAACGTACTTGGCCGCCGGACCTTCAAAGCCGGAGAGGAGAATGGAGGTGCATTTTGCGGTGTCCATGGAGGAGCCGCCGCCTACGCCGATGACCAAATCAACGCCGTTTTCAAGTCCCAGGGCGGCGCATTTGTCCACCACGTCCACCGACGGGTCGGCGTGAACGCCGTTGAAGCAGATATGAGGAACGCCTGCCGCGTCCAGACTGGCGGCCGCTTTTTTGGGGATTCCGGCGGCTTCTACGCCGAAGTCAAAAATTAGCATGGCCTTTTTTGCGCCGAGTTCCTTCACTTTTTCACCCAGCACGGAGATGGAACCTGCGCCGAAGATATAAGACGGATAGGGGGTAAACGGGATATAACTCATGGGGAGCGCCTCCTTGCAGACAGATTGAAGGCAAGCTGGCTGGCACTCATAGTGTAGCATAAAAATTATGCAAATTCAACAATTTATATAAAAAAGATAGTTAAAAATTATGCAAATAAACGAAACAAAAAACACCTCGGAAACAATTCCGAGGCGTTTTTTATCAGGCGTTTTCTTCTGCGTCTGTGGAAGCGGTTTCGTCAACAGGAGGCTCCGGGGCAGCCTGAGGAGCGTCGTCCTCCACCTCCGGCGTGGCGTGAGTCTCCTCCGTAGGTATTTCCTCTGTCTGCGGCTCGCCTGCCGGGCGGATGAGGATGAAGGGGGTCAGCTCGGTGGACTGTCCGGCGGGATTGTCCCGAATCAGGTCGGCGAGCTGCTCGTCCGTCATTTTGATAACGTCGGCGTGCCCCAGAATGACGCGGGAGAGGTCGTTGGCATCCACAATCATGGCCTGCACGCCGGTTTTCTCGTAAATCTCATTGCATACGCCCCGGGAATTTTCCGGTATGCGGATGCCGTAGTTGCCGTATTCGGCAAATTCGTGGTCATAGAAGCCGTCCAACCCGGAGACCTCCTGCCCCACCATGTCATAGAAGATGCCGTGCTTCCCGAAAATCTTGCCGATGCCGGAGCAGATGGCGGCCCACAGCACTTTGCCCGCCCCCGCATAATCGATTGCGAACTGCATTTTGTAGGGGCTGTCTACACCGATGCCGGCGTCCGTCCGCATGGCGAACTTGGACAGGAACTTGGCCAGTGCGGAGATTTTCATGTCCTTTTTATATACCACCCGGCGCTGGCACAGGCCGATGATTTTTTCACTGATGGAAAGAATGTCGCCCTCTTCATAGAAGGGTTTGACGTAACGCTCTACCAGCTCGTTGTAATCCTCGCCAATCTGCACGAAATGGGTCTGGATGGCGTGGCGCTTATAGAGCACGCCCCCGGAGACGATTTCTACCTTTTTATCTGCATTCGCCCGAAATTCCATGGCAGTAAAACTCCTTTGTCGATTCATTGGTCAATACACAAGTATTATAGCACCGGAGAGCGGTTTTTCAAACAATTTTTCTCATTTTCGCGGAATTTGGGGTTGCGGCGGCGGGGCGGGGGGTATATACTGAAAAACAAAGTTGTTTAGTAGGAAATAGAAAAGGGGGAGGAGCGCAGATGGAAACCGTAGTGCTGGGACTGTCCGGCGGCGTGGACAGTGCCGTGGCGGCCGCCCTGCTGAAAAAGTCGGGCTATACCGTTCACGGGCTGTATTTGGACGTGGGCGTGGGCGGGAGCGGCGAAGCGGACGCCAAGGCCGTGGCGGAGCTGCTGGACATCCCCCTGACGGTGAAGGACGTTCGCGCAGAATTAGAGGAGCACGTCTGCGCCCCCTTTTCCGCCGCCTACCTGTCAGGCAGAACGCCCCTGCCCTGCGCCCGGTGCAACCGGCTGGTGAAATTCCCCGCCCTGCTGGCGGAGGCGGAGCGGCTGGGGGCGGCCTATACCGCCACCGGCCACTATGCCCGCACCACGCCGGGGGAGGCCGACCTCCGTAAAGGAGCGCCGTCCAACGACCAGAGCTATCTGCTGGCCCGGCTCACACCGGAGCAGCTGACCCGTATTCTGTTCCCGTTGGGGGAATATGAAAAGGCGGAGGTGCGGGCCATGGCGGAGGCGCTTGGCCTGCCGGTGGCCCGCAAAAAGGACAGTATGGAGATATGCTTTATCCCGGACAACGACTATGCCGCATGGCTGGAGCGCCGTGGGGGCGCGCCGCCGCCGGGGAATTTTGTGACGGCGGACGGCAGGGTGCTGGGGCGGCATAAGGGCATCCACTGCTATACAATAGGCCAGCGTCGGGGATTGGGAATTCCGGCGGAACACCGGCTGTTTGTGTCCGCCATCGTACCGGAACGCAATGAGGTGGTGCTGTCCGACGGCGGAGACCTAATGGCAGAGGATGCTTACGGCGTGGGGCTGAACGTCTTGCTCTCCCCACTGCCGCAGGAGGTGACCGTTCGCCTGCGTCATTCCCGACAGGAGACGCCCGCCGCTTTGGAGCTTCGGGACGGTCAGGTGCACATCTCCCTGAAAACGCCTGCCCGCGCCCCCACGCCGGGGCAGTTGGCGGTATTTTATGACGGAGACCGGGTAGCGGGCAGCGCGTGGCTTGTCCCGAAGGAGGAAACGGTTTGGAACTGAAGCAGCTCATCGGCAGCACCTATGTGCTGGAAGGCTGGGAGAACCTCGGCGTTTACCGGCTGGACGAGGCGCGGTGTATCCTGCTGGACACCGGTATGCCCGGCGAAGGGGACGACATCGTCCGGACGCTGGCGGAGGCGGGCCTGCGGGTGGTTGGGGTGCTCTGCACCCATGTCCATATTGACCACGCAGGCAATAACGCCTATTTTCGGAAGAAGTTCGGGGCAAAGGTGGCCATGTCCAAAGGAGAGGCCGCCCTGTGTGCGGTGCCGCTGTCCGTGCCAGCCCATGTGACGGAGATTGACACCGGACGGGTGCTCAAGGATTTGGGCTGTATGGTGTGTCCCGCCGACGTGGTAGTAGAGCCGGAGGACAGGCAGGTGGAGCTGTGCGGCGCTGTGTTTCGGGTGGTGCATACCCCCGGACACTCCCCCGACCATGTGTGCTTTATCACGCCGGACAACGTCTGCTATGTGGGGGACGCGCTCCTGTCGGGGAAGGAATTGAACGCCAAGCTGCCCTGTTCCTTTTCCCCAGAAGCGGACTTTGCCTGCAAGCGCCGCTTAAAGGGGCTGGGCTGCACCAAATATGTGGTGTCCCATCAGGGGATATACGACGACATAGACGGGTTGGTGGAGGACAATATAGCCCTTTTACGGGCAAGGCTGGACGCGGTGAAGGAGCTTGTGACCGCCCCGATGAGTATGGATGAAATTCTGGCGCAGGTGTGCGCGGCGTTCGGCCTCAACGGCAACTCCGTACCGAAGGCGGGGTACTATGAAAAGAACGTCCGCAATTACGTCTACGCCCTCTATAATGAAGGAAGCCTGTGTATGGAAATACAGGGCGGCGTGCGCCGGTATCAAAAAGCGGAATGAGCAAAGAAAACGGGCTGGAAATCCATCTGGATTTCCAGCCCGTTTGGCATTATGTTGCAGAACCATGCTCCTTGGCGGCTTTGATGAAGTCGCGGAACAGGGGATGGGCCTTGTTGGGTCGGCTTTTCAGCTCAGGGTGGAACTGAACGGCCACAAACCAGGGATGGCCGGGCAGCTCCACAATTTCCACCAGCCGCTCGTTGGGAGAGAGGCCCGCCAGCTTGAGGCCCTTTTCCGTTAGCGTCTCCCTGTAAGCGTTGTTGAACTCGTAACGGTGGCGGTGCCGCTCGTAAATGACCTCGTCCTGATAGGCGCGGTAGACAAAGCTGTCCTCGTCCACCAGGCGGCAGGGATAAGCGCCCAAACGCATGGTGCCGCCCTTTTCCGTCACGTCCCGCTGCTCCGGCATCAGGTCGATAACCGGATTGGTGGTGTCCGCCAGCTCGCTGGAATGGGCGTCCGCAAGTCCGGCCACATGGCGGGCAAACTCTACCACGGCCATCTGCATACCAAGGCAGATGCCGAGGAACGGAACCTTGTGCTCTCTGGCGTAGCGGATGGCGGAAATTTTGCCCTCGATGCCGCGGTCTCCGAAGCCGCCGGGCACCAAAATGCCGTCGCAGTCCTTCAAAAGAGCGCCCGCGTTGTCGTCGGTCACGTCCTCGGAGTTGACCCAGTCGATTTCCACCTTCACGTCGTTTTCAATGCCGCCGTGAGTTAGGGCTTCCGCCACCGACAAATAGGCGTCGTGCAGCGCGACATACTTGCCCACCAGCGCAATCCTCACCTTGTCGGTGGCGCTTTTGGCCCGGCGCACCATGGCCGTCCATTCGGCCAGGTCCGGTTCGCTGCAATCAAGATTCAGGCGGCGGCATACGGCGGCGGCAAGACCCTCCTCCTCCAGCATAAGGGGTACCTCATAAAGGATAGGCGCGGTCAGATTAGGAATGACGTTCTCCGGAGGCAGGTTGCAGAACAGAGAAATTTTGCTGCGAATGTCGTCGGGGACGGGGTACTCTGAACGGCAGACCATCACGTCAGGCTGAATACCCAAAGCAAGAAGCTCCTTTGCGGAGTGCTGGGTGGGCTTGCTCTTCAGTTCGTTGGAGCCGGGGATGGACACGATGAGGGAGACATGGATATACATCACGTCCTGCTTGCCGACCTCCTGCCCCACCTGCCGGATGGCCTCTAAAAACGGCTGAGACTCGATGTCGCCCACCGTGCCGCCGATTTCGGTGATGACCACGTCGGTGGAGCCCTCCTTGCCTACGCGGTAGATGCGCTCCTTGATTTCGTTGGTGATGTGGGGAATAACCTGAATGGTGCCGCCCAGATAATCGCCGTTGCGTTCCCGGTTCAGCACCGACCAGTACACCTTGCCCGAAGTGACGCTGGAATTGACGGTGAGATTTTCATCGGTAAAGCGCTCGTAATGTCCCAAATCCAGGTCGGTTTCCGCGCCGTCGTCGGTGACGAATACCTCGCCGTGCTGATAGGGACTCATGGTGCCGGGGTCCACGTTCAGATACGGGTCGAACTTCTGAAGCGTGACCTTCAGGCCGCGCTGCTTGAGCAGCCGACCCAGCGACGCGGCGGTAATGCCCTTGCCGAGGCCGGAGACCACGCCGCCCGTGACAAAAATGTACTTGACTGCCATACGGATGCCCCCCTGTTCTCTCTCATTCAAACATTAAAATATTTTACCGTTTTGGGACAAGATAGTCAAGGCGTAAAACGGGAAAGAACGGAGAAATTGCAGAAAAAAGCGAGCGGCGCATGGGAATGGCCCCATACGCCGCGCCGTTATTCAATATCAAGGGGGCCGAAAGCCGAAGCGGGGAGCGCGTCAGAAAGCTCGACCAGGGCGGAGGAAAACCCGCCCTCCCAGTCTGGGCAGGGGGAACGGACGCCCAGGGGAGCATCTGCGCCGGAAGGGGGCAAGGAAAGCGCCACGGTCAAGCCGCCGTTCTGATTTTTTTCTGCCATGAGAGCGCCGCCGTGAAGCATGATGATTTGCCGGGCCAGCGGAAAGCCAAGTCCCAGCCCTCCGCCAAGGGGAGGGACGCTGTCCTGGCGGAAGAGGGCGGCCAGCACATCGTCGCTGACTTCGCTCCCACTGTTTGAAAGGCGCAGATTGGCCTGAGCGCCGCTGCGGGTAAGGATAAGGGTAATTTTTCCGCCCGTGCCCGCCGCTTTGACGGCATTGGAGACAAGGGAAAGCAGGGCAAGGCGAAGCAGCCGCTCATCACCGCGAATCAACAGGCCTTGAGACGCGGGCTGGTAGTCCAGCTCTACGCCGGCTAACTGGACAAGAGGCGCCGTCTCTGTGCAGAAATGCCCGCAAAAGCCTGCCAAATCAAACACGGCGGGGGTGTAATCCAGGTCAGGGCGGCGGCAAAGCTCCAGATGGCGGGTGAGTCGGAGCAGCCGGTACAAGGCACGGTTAAAAAGGGCCATGGCATGGCCCGTGTCTATCTCTTCCGCCTGTTCTGTCATAGAAGCGAGCGCTTCAGAGGCGGCAAACAGGTCAGAGAGCTGGACGCGAAGCTGTTCGGAGAGTGCTTCCCAGCGCTCCTCCGTCAGCAGGGGGGGAGACAAAGCGCCGTCTGGAAGGAAGGTGAGCAGGGTAGCTTCGTTCCCTACCGCCTTGGCTTCCAGCCGGAAGGACCGGCCGGATAGGGCAACAGCCGCGGTTGTATCATTTTTCGGAACAGGGAAGGGGAAATCGGTCAGAGGTGCGCCAAGCGACAACCCGGGCAACAGAGTCCGGGCGGATTCATTGTAAAACGCTGCCCTATTCCCTTCCAGCAGAATGGAAGGATAGGGAAGCGCGACAAGCAGGGCAGCATAGGGATGGGCTGTACCGGACAAAGAAGACGCTTCCTTTCAAAAATACTGTGGGCATAGTTTGTGCAACTGGTGGCCCAACTTAAGCTTATTTTGCAGTATAACAAAAATTTCCACAGACAACAAGGGAAAATGTCGAAATTTGTCGGAAAAGAGAGAATGGGAAGAACCCGCAGGCAAAACTTTTCTTGAAAAAGCACTTTCCAATCGGGGCGTTACCATGTATAATAGAGGGACACCGAAAGTAACAAGGAAAATTTTCAGATAGAAGGAGACTATGCTATGAGCATTCGAGTTGGCATCAACGGTTTCGGCCGAATCGGCCGATTGGTGCTTCGGGCGGGCATTGAGCGGGGCGACGTGGAGTTCGTTGCCATCAACAACCCCGGAAGAACGCCCGATTATATGGCCTATATGTTAAAGTACGATACCATGCACGGCCGCTTCCCCGGCGAGGTCAGCTATACAGACGGAACCCTCCTTGTCAACGGCAAGGAGATAAAGCTTTTCTTTGAGGATGACCCGGCTCTTGTCCCTTGGGGAGAACTGGGCGTTGAATACGTCGTGGAGAGCACAGGCAAGTTTACCACCACGGAGAAGGCTTCCGCCCATCTGAAGGCAGGCGCAAAGAAGGTCATCATCACTGCGCCGTCCGCCGACGCCCCCATGTTTGTTATGGGTGTGAACAACACAGCCTATGACTCAAGCATGAACATTGTTTCCAATGCCTCCTGCACCACCAACTGCCTGGCCCCTGTGGCCAAGGTGCTTCATGACAACTGGGGCATTGTCAGCGGCCTGATGACCACCGTTCACTCAGTCACCGCCACCCAGAAAACGGTGGACGGCTCCTCCAAGAAGGACTGGCGCGGCGGCCGGGCGGCCTGCGGAAACATCATTCCTGCCTCCACTGGCGCGGCAAAGGCTGTGGGTAAGGTCATTCCTGAGTTGAACGGCAAGCTGACCGGCATGGCTATGCGGGTGCCTACATTGGACGTTTCGGTGGTGGACCTGACGGTAAACCTTGCAAAGTCCGCCAAATATGAGGACATCTGTGCCGCAATGAAGAAGGCCAGCGAAGGCGAGCTGAAGGGCATCTTGGGCTATACGGATGAGGCCGTGGTGTCCAGCGACTTTCTCAACAGCTCCTATGGTTCTGTATTTGACGCCACCGCCGGCATCGCCCTGACCGATACCTTCGTGAAGGTGATTGCCTGGTATGACAACGAGATGGGCTATTCCAACATGGTACTGAATCTGCTGACCTATATGGCCGGTGTAGACCACAAGTAAGAATGAAAAAGCCCCCGCTCCGAATTTCGGAGCGGGGGCTTTTTTCTTTGTATCATTCGGCATTTTCCTCTTTTGGCGAGGGAATGAGGGGCAGCACCAGGGTGAAGCGCGTCCCAAGACCCACACGGGAAAGCAGTTCAAAGTGGCCTTTGTGCCGCTCTGCAATCCACTTGGCGATGGCAAGCCCCAGTCCGGTGCCGCCTGTCTGCCGCGTTCTTGATTCATCGGTGCGGTAGAAGCGCTCAAACACATGGGACAGGGACTCTTCCGGAATGCCCTGCCCTTCGTCCTGCACAGAGATGCGGGCATTGCCGCCGCCGGAAGCTACGGTCAAGGTGACCTTGCCGCCGTCGGGACTGTACTTCAAGCTGTTATCTGTGAGGATGCGCAGGCATTGCTTCAGCAGGCCTTCGTCGCCTGACACCCAAACCGGTTCTGGAGCGGTCAGCTCAAAGGTGTGCACGTCGTCAATCATGTCGCTTTCCCGCACCACTTCTGTGGCAAGGGCGGAGAGGTTTAGGGGCTTTTCCTCAAAATGCACCGCGTCATTGTCGCCGCGGGCGAGGAAAAGAAGCTGCTCAATCAGCGCCTTCATGCTGTCGGCCTCCGCCCGAATGGCGTCGATGGCCTCCTGACGGGTGTCCGGGTCGTCCTTGCCCCAACGGTCGAGCAAATTGGCATAGCCCTGAATGACGGCGATGGGGGTGCGCAGCTCGTGGGAAGCGTCGGACACAAAGCGCATTTGGGAGGAATACGCCTCATTGATGCGGTCAAGCATGGCGTTGATGGCGGCGGCCAGGCTTTGCACTTCCCGCTGACTGCCCGAAACTTGGATGCGGGCGTCCAGGTGGGTGGCGTTGATTTGGTCGAGGGCGCCGGTCAGGCGGCGCAGCTCCTCAGGGGACATATCGTGTGCGGCAGAGCTGAGTTTGCTGGCGGCAGTGGCCAAATCCTGCAAGGGGCGCAGACTTTTCTTCACCAGTCCAGCGTTTTGGAAGATGCCGATGATGAGAGCCGCCAGCTCGCACAGCAGCAGAATACGCAGGGCGAACAGCCAGATACTGGCTGGGCCGGAAATGTCCAAGGCGATGGCGTATGGAGCGCCGCCGCCTGAAAGCTCCACGATATAGCGTGCCTCATGCACCGGGCCGAGAAGCGACATATCAAATTGGAAGGAGCGCAGGCTGGTTCCTGCGTCCTCCGGCCACTTTGCGCCCAGATTGACTGTACCGCCCCAGCCCTGCGGTTCCCGTTCAAGGGCGTAGACCTCATAACCGCCCGTCTGCGCCCAGACGGCAGCCTCTTCCGTGGGAATGCCGCGGTCAGTGACCAACTGGGCAATCCCCGCAGCGCGGGATTCCGCCCAGACTGCCATACAGCCGAGACTGAGCAGGCAGACCAGCAAGTCGATGCCCAGAAAAATTCCCAGCATCCGCAGGAACAGTCGGGCGTTCAATCGCATGGAGATGGAACTCTGCACGGCGGCAGGTTCCTGTGGCGTGGTGGTTTGTGCCGCCATGACGAGCCTCCTTTCTGTGGTGCGGCGCCTGTCAGGTGTTGTTCAGCAAATTGGCGACAGCCTCAAGCTGGACAGGGTCGACCCAATCTGCGCCATGCTCCATTGCATCAATCATTTCCTGTCCGTTTTGCGCTTTTTTGGCCTTTCCAGCAATGGCCTTTTCCGCCACTGCCATCATGGCCTTGTGGACGCCCCGCAGTTTGTCTGGGGCATAGCCGCCCCGCAGATAGAACACAGGGGTGTTGCCAAGTCCGCTGCGGCTTGCCAATGCGGCGGCGTCATAAGCATCCGCCATGCCGACGGCGCAGACGGCCTTCAGATGGAACCGCTTTTTGGCGCGCTTCAAGCCCTGAAGGCTTCCGGCGCACAGCCAGCCGAGGAAAACCGCCGTGCTGCCCTGTTCCAGCGTTTGCTCCGCTTCTTCAAGGGAGAGAACAGGCAGACCGGTTTTATCGTGCAAAAGCTGGGCATAGCGCTTGGTGAAGCCGGTTTCGGAGCAGTAGACAATTCTCATAGAGTTTCCTCCTCACGGATAACGTAGCCCACGCCGCGGACGGTGTGAATGAGCTTGATGTTGAAAGCCTCGTCTATCTTGCTGCGGAGGAAACGGATATAAACGTCTACCGCGTTGGTCTCACCGGCGAAGTCAAAGCCCCAGACGCCGTCCAGCAGCACCTCGCGGGACATGACCTTGCCCTTATGCTCCAAAAGGTAGCGCAGCAGGTCAAATTCCCGGCGGGTCAGCTCCACCTGTTCGGCGTTTACTGTCACCTCGTGGCGGTCGGGGTCCAGCTTCAGCGGCCCCGCCGTCAGGACGGCGGCAGAGGCCTCTTTCTCCTCCGCCCGCTGCCGCAGGGCGGCCCGGATACGGGCAAGGAGTTCTTCGATGGCAAAGGGCTTGGTGATATAGTCGTTGGCGCCGGAATCAAGGCCGGACACCTTATCCATAACGGTATCGCGGGCGGTCAGCATGATAACCGGCACATTGGAGGAGCGCCGCAGCCGGCGGAGCACCTCCGTCCCCAAAAGGCCGGGCAGCATGATGTCCAGAAGCACCAGGTCAAAGCCGCCTTGCAGGGCCTTGTCCAGTCCCGTCGGGCCGTCGAAAGCCTTTTCTACCTCATAGCCCTCATAGCGCAGCTCCAGCTCTACCATGCGGGCCAGCTTTTCCTCATCTTCCACCAGCAGGATTTTATCCGCCATCAGTGGGTACCCCCTTTATCGCCGCCGTCCTGCTTGGACGGGGTGTGTTTGCTTTTGGCCTCGCCCACCAAATCGGAAATGAGGGCATACGCGCCGTCCAGAAAAGAGTTGATGGCGTCCATGCCGGGGAAAGCCACCCCAGCCAACCGGTAACGGCAGCCGAAGAAGAGGCATACGAACAGAATGATGAGCACCAGCGGAGCGCGAATGCACAGCAGTATCAGCATCAAAAGGATGGGGATTGCCATGGTGCGTTTGCCTTCCCGCCAGACCTCCCACCGCAGATTCAGCAGAACGTCCAAGACCTGCTTAAAAAAGGCTGTCCAGTTCCAAGCTGTTTTGGCGTTTCCTGTTCCGCCGCCGTCCTCACCCTTGGGAGAGGACGAGGTTGGAGGAGCGGCTTCACCTGCTCCTCCAATGGACGGTTCGCCCGCTCCTGTGGCGGTGGAGTAATAGCCGCCGGAAGTCCTGCGCGTCTGCCCAACCTTTTCCAACAGAAGCACAGCGGCGAGGAGGTCGCCGTTCGTTTGCTCCAACGCAGAGCGCGCCGCAGGTTCCGGCACGCCGGTTTGTGCGCACAGGCGCTCTACTTGCCATTGGGTAATTTCAGCCATGGGAGCGACCCCTTTCCTTGTTTTGTGCTCTTATTATAGCCGTGAGGGGTTGATTCGTCCTTTATGGTTCCTTAAAAATGGGTTAAAAGGGAAGCGCTTGTGCTGCCAAGTCTACTATAACATGGCAGCGCGGTACAGGGAAGGCAATTTCCACAAATCAAAGCCGGATTTTTGCGGCTCTTTAGGCGGAAATGGCTATTACAGAGCGGATATTGATATAAAATTAACTATTTTACATTCGGTTTATCATTGTTATAATTATAACATACACATATGGGGTAAAGGAGGCTTCCATACGATGCCGAATTGTAAGACCGTTATACCATATCAAAGCACGCCGGAGCAAGAGGAACGGCTGCGCACGGTCATCGCAGAGCATAAGGGCCAGCCGGGCGCGACGATGCCCGTCCTTCAGGCGGCTCAGGAGATTTTCGGTTACTTGCCGGAAGAGGTGCAGATTATGGTGGCGGAGGAGCTGGACGTCCCCCTGTCCGAGGTGTACGGCGTTGCGTCGTTTTACGCACAGTTTTCCATGAACCCGAAGGGAAAATATCAGGTGTCCGTCTGTATGGGCACCGCCTGCTATGTCAAAGGGGCTGCCGATGTGCTTGCTGCGGTGGAGAAGAAGCTGGGCATCAAGACCGGTTCCATCACGGGGGACGGCAAATTTTCGCTGGACGCCTGCCGCTGCGTGGGGGCCTGCGGGCTGGCGCCGGTGATGCTGGTCGGCTCTGATGTGTACGGCCGCCTGACGCCGGACCAGGTTGGCCCCATTTTGGACAAGTATCTGTAAGGAGGGTGGGGCAGATGAGCGAAACGAAAAAGAGGCGCATTCTTGTATGTGCCGGAACAGGCTGCACCTCCTCCAAAAGCCCGGAAATCATAGCCGCATTCGAGCGGGAACTGCAAGCGCGGGGCCTTTCGGGACAGGTGGAGGTGGCAAAGACCGGCTGCTTCGGCCTGTGTGCGTTAGGCCCTATCGTCATGCTCCAGCCGGACGACGTTTGCTATACGCGGGTCGCGCCGGAGGACGTGCCTGAAATCGTAGCGACCCATATTGTCGGCGGCAAGCTGGTGGAGCGCCTGCTGCACATGGAAAAGGACGGCGGCGGCACCGCTACCAGCCTCCATGAGACCACCTTTTACAAGCATCAGCAGCGCATTGCCCTGCGAAACTGCGGCGCCATCAATCCGGAGAACATTGACGAGTACATAGCCGCCGGCGGCTACAAGGCCTTGGAGCGTATTCTCACCGAAAGGGTGGAGCCGCAGGCCGTTATCGACGAGCTGCTGGCCTCCGGCCTGCGGGGCCGGGGCGGCGCGGGCTTCCCCACCGGACGGAAGTGGCAGTTTACCCATGACGCGGTGGCCCCGGACGGGGTGAAGTTCGTCTGCTGCAACGCCGACGAGGGCGACCCCGGCGCGTTCATGGACCGCTCTGTGCTGGAGGGCGACCCCCACAGTATTTTGGAGGCTATGACCATCGCAGGCTATGCCATCGGCGCCCATCAGGGCTATATCTATGTTCGGGCGGAGTACCCCATCGCTGTGGAGCGGCTGCAGATTGCCATCGGTCAAGCGAGAGAGCGGGGCTTCCTCGGCAAGGGGATTTTCGGCACGGACTTTGACTTTGAATTGGAGCTGCGCCTGGGCGCGGGCGCTTTTGTCTGCGGCGAGGAGACCGCCCTTATGACCTCCATCGAGGGACATCGCGGCGAGCCGCGACCCCGTCCGCCGTTTCCAGCCAACAAGGGCCTGTTCCAGCGGCCCACCCTGCTGAACAACGTGGAGACCTATGCGAACATTCCGTGGATTTTCACCCACGGCGCGGCGGCCTATGCCGCCATGGGCACCGAAAAGAGCAAGGGCACCAAGGTTTTCGCGCTGGGCGGCAAAATCACCAACACCGGCCTTGTTGAGGTACCCATGGGCACCACCCTGCGCACCATTGTGGAGGACATCGGCGGCGGCTGTCCCGGCGGGAAGAAGTTCAAGGCCGCCCAGACCGGAGGCCCCTCCGGCGGCTGCATCCCCGCCAGCCTCATCGATACCCCCATCGACTATGAGTCTCTGGGTGCCATCGGCTCCATGATGGGTTCCGGCGGGCTCATCGTCATGGACGAGGACAACTGCATGGTGGACATC
>JAAWDI010000025.1 GCA_022793685.1 Oscillospiraceae bacterium | reverse complement strand
GAGGCGGCGGAGGCGGCGCAGGCGGGCCGTTCCTGCAAAATGGCAATGTAGAGATAGACACCGCCAAAAGCAAGGGCGGCGTCGGCGGAAAAGGCGGCAGGGGAGGCAAGGGCGCTTCCGGCTGCGTGATTCTGTACTATTGAGGTGAGAGTATGGCGGAATACCAAAGCGTCTATACAGGGACGCAAATCGACGCGGCTGTGAGCCGTGTAATCAACGGAGAGTTCGACGATGCGGTAACGGCGGCAGAGGCGGCGCAGCAAGCGGCGGAGCAGGCGGCACAGGAGAGCCGTGCGGTGCTGAAGTCGGAGGAAGAGCGCCAGGCGGCGGAAGCGGCCCGGAATGTATGGGAGGTCTACAGCGACGAAAGAGCCTATGAGCCAGGAAACAAGGTGAGCCACGGCGGCAGCAGCTATGTTAATCTTGTCGCCTGCCAGGGTGTGGCTCCGCCGGACGAGCGTTATTGGCTGGCCATTGCAGCACAGGGCGCACAGGGTGTGCAGGGTGAGCGCGGCGAACAGGGTCCGGTGGGGCCGGAGGGAAAGATTGGCCCCAGTGGAGACGGAAGCGGGGATATGATAGCCGCCGTCTATGACCCGCAGGGCCACAGGGAAGATGTGTTCGGTTATGTGGATAGCCTTGTAGGTGATGTGGCGAATGTACTGAATGTCTTGCTTTATGGAGAGGAGGCGGAACCAAGTGCCTGATATTGCCTCTTTGTTGGACGCGCTGCGGGCGCAAGGCAATGCCTTGGGGGAAAATCTGACGGCCAAGGGCGTGCCCGCCGCAGGAAACGAGGGCTTTGCCATATTGGCGGAAAAGGTGAAGCGTATCAATCAGAGCATTGCCAACGGTGAAAAGGAGACGGTGAGGGTGTCTGCCGCCGGGAGCGTGAAGAGCGGCGATTTTGTATCTTTTGTGGATGAACTGTCACCGGTGGCAGAGCTGCCTGCTGAAGCAGGGAACGCCGTTGGCTCTGCCTTTCTGGGTGGGAGGCGGATTGCCGTTGCCTTTGTACGAGGTGAAAGCCTTTACTTAAAGGCCATCGGGCAAGATGAGGACGGCAGTCTTGTGTTGGGCAACAGCGTGCTGCTCACGGCAGTATCGCCGGAGATAACGGAGGTAGTAGGGTTCCAAGATGCGGCGGCGGTATTTTACATAGATACGGACGGCGCAGGACATGCCGCTCTTATGACCTTTGACGGCCTGACGGGGACGCTGCAATACACGGATGTCGTGGACGTGGACGGCCCGATAAGCCTGTCCGCTTGTGCGGTAGAGAATCGGAAAGCGCTGCTGTGCAGAGCTTACTCCGGCAGCCAGGATGCTGCTGTGCGAATGGTGAGCTTTGGGGAAAGCTCCTTGGCGCTGGGCGCGGAATGCGTCATCGGCCTAGATTTTGAACCGGACGGTTATACCCAGGGCTGGAGCATGGCGGCGCTGTCGCCTTCGCTGGCGGTGATGGGCTGTTTCAAGAGCCATGAGGAACCTTTGCAGCGGGTTCTGTTGTCTATCAACAGCAATGCCATTAGGCCGATTGACATGGGGACGTTTATCACGGAAGGTTCTATGCCCTGCGTGTCCTGCGCAGCGCTGGCGGCAGACTGTGGGGGAGTTGCTTCTGCTGTGACCCGGCTGGGTACGCCCAACGAGACGGTACTCACCTTCGAGGGATGGTACACGGCGGCGGAATTTGGGATGCAGCCCCTTTTTTGGGGTGCGGAGGACCGGAGCGAAGGGACGAATATTAGCCGGGTGTACGCAGACATGTGCGGAGAGGATTATGCACTGCTGTCCTGTGTACTGGACGGCACGCTTCATGCCACGCTTGTGGGATTGAACGGGAACCGGCCGGAAGGCTGCCCCACAGTGCCGCTGGGCGAGGCGGACGGCTATGCCCGCTTACATGCCATCAACGGGACGTATGTGCTGGGCGTGGCGGAACGGACGAATGGTATTTACGGGCTGCTGCTTAAGCGGATACGGACGGTAGTGCGGACGGAGGCCGGGGACGGCGTGGATGCGTTGGCAAGCGGGGATGCAAAAGCCGGCGAAGCAGTCACGGTGTACTCAGCGGACTAATTGGTGTTGCTTGCCTGTATACCTCTGCGCCGGAGGGCGAAGGGAGGTGTGGATGCAGTCAGTCCTGGAGCCGCGCTGCGGGGCAAGGCAGGGCGGCGACTCTGGTGCGGCAGATTGCCAAACAATCAAAAAGGAGAAAAGTAATATGATGAAATTCCAGTATAACAACATTATCAAAGCGCCGGAGAGCGTGGATACGTCTAAATTCGTTTCAGTCGTCTTTTAAGTCCCAGTCATAGGAGACGTAAAACCCGGGTAACCCAATGGATGAAAATGGGGTGTGCGAAGGGGCATGCACGGTTGTTTTTCTTCGAGACAAAGCCCAGCGTAAGCGGGTTTGCCGAGATGAGGAGGAGCAACGAAGCAATACGCAGTTTTCGCGTTTACGCGGAAACGGAGTGAGTATAGTTTGCTCCGACGTGCTAACGGTCACAGCGGGATAAGGCGGTGTTGCCCACCGCGTGAAGCGACTGTCTAAGAGAACCTAAGGTCTGCGCCAGGGCGCAGATAGCTGGATAATACCGTGCCTCGTCAGTGCGGTTTTCGTATCCCTCGCTTTGGGAAATCTCTCAAAGCTCACTTGCCTTATTGTGTTTCCTCTCCAAAGGAAACCTACTAATGTTTTTTGGGGAATGGGGGCAAGAGAATACGAGATAGGGAGCGAAGAACGCGGGCCACGGGGTGTAGATTACCATCGAAAGGATAGCGGGAAGCGTGAGCATAGGCGCGCCGGTGTGGATGGACTGGAGCGAATACGGAAAGGGAGCCGCACTGGCAGTTTGCCAAAAGCGAGCGCGATAAGGCAGAAATGCTGCCCGTGAATAACTGAGTAGAGTACCGCCTGTAAAAGGCGCGAACGCGGAGGCGCAGGGCCGCTTGGAATGAAATGAGGATGAGAAGGCAGAGCTGCAGAGCGGCGGCTTCAAGTCCGAATGGGAGCGAAGGCGGCCCGGATGCGCCGGAAAGCGTGAGCGTGACAACATCCGCAGGTGCGTTGTTGCGTGAGAATAGCGCAATGTAAACGTCGCTTAAAGGGAAGCACCGGGCAGGAGACGCTTTGGTGACAGAAGGTCTCCGAAAGAGCTGGTTCAACAGCCTTGTGGGAAACCACAGGAAAGAAATCGACGAGAAACTCTATGCGGGAACCCTGCCGGAGGGCGCATAGGGACGGGCAAGGCCCCGGAGCACCAGATAATGGACAACAGAACGCGCTTATACAGGCGCCGCAGGAACGCTTGGAACAATGTGAGGGCGAGGAATCAAAGGCCAAGAATTTAAGCCCGAATTGGAGCGAAAGCAGGTTACTTCAGTGAAGCGCGCAAACGTAGTGAGCAGAGACAGAGCGCCAAACGAATTCGTCACCCGTTTGGTGTGAGGGCAGGTGTTGCCGTTGCCTGCCAGGCTAAAATGCTCCGGCGTGGAAATATGCAGGTGAGAAGATGAACAAGAAAAAATGGCAGGCAAAATTTGCAGGGCGGGATTCCCGGCGCTTTTTGAAGCACCACCCGCCCTATTATGGGGATAAGTACCGGTTTGGCGCCATGCCGCCGGTGGAGCAATGGCTGCCAAGGGCGCGGGCCGCTTTACGGCGCGTTATGAAGGCCGGGGCGGAAGAACCAATCAGCTCTTGGGCTTATGGCGGAAGCGCAGAGAAAGCTGCGCTGTTCCGAATTTCTGCCAAAGCAGAGCAGGAGAAGGCGGCTGTGGCGGCTGCAATCAAAGAAACAGGAACACAAAATCCGCAGGATTTCCGCCTGTGCCGCGCCGTGGCGTGGCATCTGGGCATTCATTATAACCATGTGGGGAGGAATCACTTTGGACATTCAAGAAAAGACCGGGGACTTAACCGCTGAGCAGACAGCACGGCAGTTGGGCCACAATGAACTGGCTGCCCGCCTGAAGGCGGTGTATGAGGCGGTGGCGGCCACGCCTATGGCGTTGGCGGCGGATGATGGAGCGCCCGCCGACATTCTGCTGGATGCCGAGACGGCGGCATATGTGGCAGAAGCCGCCGCCCGATTGGACATGATTGGTATGGTGCAACAGATGGACGAGGGTCAAAATCTGCAGTACACAGACGAGGCGCTGGCAGCCATGACTGACGGGCAGCTGGCTGCATTGTTGGATGGGCAGAGCGTCAGCGTTTTGATGGACACTGGAGACCCGACGGCGCCCATGGAATTGAACGCCCACGGGAACGGCTGTTTGGAACGGCGGCTGGCGCGGGAGTGTGCCCAGCGGTTGAAAGCACAGGCTGCAAAACAGTATGGCAGGGAAAGCCTTGCTGCGTTTGTGAAGGAACAGGCGGAAAAGGTTGCACCGTTCAGGCCGGAATGAAAGCGCGGCCCCATGTGGGCATGACGGAAGGGGCGAACCTATGAAATCCGTATCAAACGCACTGCGTGTGCGGCGGTTTCAGGAGCTGAACGAGCCGCAAATATTTTCGTGGAGGAATGTGAAGAAAAAGCTTCAGGCGGATGAGATAATATCTGGTGCTGTAGAGCGAAACGGACGAACAGTATATGTTGTTATTACGCTCAAATGGCGAAACAAGGCCCACCGGGTGGCAGACCTCATCGCTTACGATGAGGAAAACGGCTGCTGTCTGCTGGGTACAGCACGGTTTGAAAAGCAGCCTAATGCAACGGAACTGCGCCGGGTATGCCGAGAGCATGGAGAGGCTTATGCTACCAGGCTGTGGGGTGTGGCCAAGGGCGTGGCTGACCCGCTCCACCAAAACAGCAAGTTGGGCTATGAAAAGCACAAGCGGCAGCTGCGGCGAAAGCTGGAGGGAGACGGACGGTATTAGAAAAATCCAAACGGTGACGGCGTTCCTGTTCGTCACCACGCAAATTGCGGCGCTGGGGTGGGTGAGCGCGTCCTATCTGATTGCGGTCTATGCCACCGTGCGGTTAGGGCAGCCTTATCCGGTGGCGGAGTTGTCGCAGCAGGCAATCACGTCGCTGCTTGGCATAAGCGCGATGAAGGTAATCGAAAATATCTTTGAGCATAACGACGGCGGACTGTTTGGTACGTCGAAGAAGGAGGACAAGCCATGAACAACATATTGCGGAAACTGACCAGCCGGAAGCTGTGGATGGCGTTGGCTGGTGTGGCGACGGGAATCTGCATCGCTCTGGGTGGCGACGCCTCGGAGCTTCAGACGGTGGCGGGCACAGTGGCGGCGGTTATCAGCGCGGTAGCCTATGTGCTAACGGAGGGAAAAGTGGACGCGGAAGCGCTTGCGCAGGCGGTGCAAGGGGGCTTGGAGCGAAGCGAGGAAGAAAAAACAAAGGCCGCGCAGCGGTCTGTTTTAAGCGCCAAGCGAGGTGAAAGCGACCTGCCTGTGCCAGAGAGCGCAGGCGTGGCAATGGCGTCAGGAGGGGCGCAAAATGGCAGCAGCAAATAACATTCTTGCCGTGGCCCGACAGGAACTGGGCGTGAAGGAGGCCCCCGCCGGAAGCAACACGGTGAAGTACAACACAGCTTACTATGGCCGCAGGGTGGCGGGGGCCGCCTACCCGTGGTGTGTGGCATTTGTATGGTGGTGCTTCCGCGAGGCGGGCGCGTCTGCGCTGTTCTTCGGCGGGAAGAAGACAGCGAGCTGCTCGGCGCTGTACGCATTTCACAAGGGACAGGCTGTCTATGGCGATTACCGGCCCGGCGACTTGATTTTTTTCAGCTTTTCCGGGAAAAAGCGGACGGAACACATTGGCGTCTGCGAGCAATATGACGGAGTGAACATCACCACCATTGACGGCAACACAGGCAGCGGGAACGAGGCTAACGGCGGCGCGGTGCTGCGGCGTACGCGGGCAAAGAAATACATTGTGGCGGCCATTCGGCCCGCTTATGAAAGGGAAGAGGAGACCATGACAGGGAAGGAAATCTATGAGGCGCTGCAGGGCTATCTGGCAGAGCAGCCTGCCCCAGCGTGGGCACAGGCGGAGCTTCAGGAGGCGGTGAAGCTGGGCATCACCGACGGAAAGCGGCCCATGGAGCTGGTGCCAAGGTACCAGGCTGCTATTATGGCCTTGAGGGCGGCAGAAAAATATAAAGGGGAATAAAAATCCGTCCTGTTAAGCGGCAAAATTCTCTTATTTTGCCGCTTTTTTTATGCTATCATGTACTGGAACGGTATGATGGCAACGAAAACGGGAGGGGAATCATGTTTCAGCCAGGTGATTTAATCGTATATGGCAATACGGGCGTGTGCAGGGTGGAAAGCCTTACAGAAGGGGATAGGGGCCACTGGCACTATCTTTTGAAGCCGCTTTATGAGTCATACAGCATTTCCACACCGGCAGACAGGCCAACGGTGTTTATGCGGCCGATTCTGACCCGACAGGAGGCCGAGGAATTGATTGACAGCATCCCCTCGATTGAAGCGGGTATTTTTCGCAGTAAAGCATTGGGGGATTTAGCGGAACACTATGAGAAGTCCCTCCGCAACCATAGCTGCGGTGATTTGGTAGAGTTAACGAAGTCCATTTATGCCAAGAAAAAGGCAGCCAAGGCTGCCGGTAAAAAGCTTGGCGCTGTGGATGAACGCTTCATGAAGCGGGGCGAGGAATTGCTCTTTGGCGAGCTGGCCGCGGCGCTTGGTATCGAGCGGGAGGATGTTCAGCCCTATATTGCCCAACGGTTGGAGGGCGAGCGGAGTGAAGGCGCATAACAGGCAGAAAGCGGATATGCTGGCAGCGACGTATAAAAAGGCCGAGAGGTATATACCTCTCGGCCTTTTTATATAGGTACTTCCTCATTGCCTGGGGGCAAAGTCGCGGCTTCGGCAGACAAGCTGAGCCACAAAGGGGGTGGCAGGCTGGGCTATGATGCCGCTGGGGGGAGCGAATTGCGCGGCCCTGCCCTCTTCCATCACCAGCACTCGTGTTCCCAATTTGAGAGCTTCCTCCATATCATGGGTCACAAAGAGAATAGTAATGCCCTGCTCTTGGTGAATCCGCAGGATTTCATCCTGAAGCTGGCGTCGGGTGATTTCATCGACCGCGCCGAAGGGCTCGTCCATCAGCAGGATGTCCGGCTGAGAGGCCAAGGCCCTGGCGATGCCGACCCGCTGACGCTGCCCGCCGGATAGCTCTCTGGGGTACCGGCCTGCCAAATCCGGTTCCAGCCCCACGCTTTGTAAAAGCTCCGACGCACGCCTGTGCCGCTCCTCTCCTTTCCAGAGGGGAGACTTGGAGATGGTTGGGACATAGGCGATATTTTTTTCCACAGTCATGTGGGGAAAAAGTCCAACGTTTTGGATGGTGTAGCCGATGCGGCGGCGAAGGGTGACAGGGTCGGTTTCGGCCACGTCCTTTCCCTTCACAAAGACCTTGCCCGCATCAGCGGCAATCAAGCGGTTGACCAATCGCAGAGCGGTGGTTTTTCCGCAGCCGGAGCGGCCAATCACCGTCAAAAATGTTCCCTCTTCAATGGAGAGTGAAAAATCCTGTAATACCGGATGTCCGTCAAAGGCTTTGTGCACATGGTCAAATTGAATGATGGTCTCCGCCATGGGTTATCCCTCCAGGATGCCCTTTTCCACCAAAAAGTTCCGGGCCACCTCTTTTTCGTCTGCGCCTTCCACCTCTACAAGATAGTTCAGGTGGGCCATTTCGCCGTCAGACAGCAGGTTATCCATCTTCATCAGGGTTTCTTCCAGACCGGGGTATTTCTCCAATGCGTCCTGCCGAACTACGGTGGAGCAGAAGTAGTTGACCTGAAGGTGCTTATCGTCCTCCAGCGTGACCAGGCCGGCAGATTCATTGCCAAGCTGAGCGTCCGTTGTGAAAGCGTTTGTAACGTCAATGTCGCCGCTCTGAAGGGCTTGATATTTCAGACCGATGTCAATATCAGAGACGCTTTTGAAATTAAGACCATAAGTGTCGCACAAGAGTGAGAAGCCATCTGCACGTTCAATATAGTCCGGATTGCCGCCAAAGTTCAGCTCACCGGCCACAGCGGCGAGGTCGCTGGTGGTTTTCAGGTTATACTGCTGGGCGGCTTCGTCCCGCACCGCGATGGTGAAGGTGTTGTTGAACCCATAGAGGCCCACCCATGTCATTTGGAATTTTTCCTGATATTCCGCTTTCAGGTCGTCGAACATTTTTGTGTCGTCCACACCGACGGCGTCATGATTCAGCACCATGACCCAACCGCTGGAGGTATATTCCGGGTAAAGGTCAAACTCGCCCTTTTCCATGGCGGGGTGGATGTTGTTGGTGCCGCCGCCGATGCCCTTGGTGATTTCCACTTCATAACCGGCGTCCTCAAGAATAAGCCCCAGCATTTCACCCAGAATATACTGCTCTGTCATGGGCTTGGTGGCGATTTTGATTGGACCGGCGTCGGCGTCCGATTTGGGTGTGCCGCAGGCGGCCAAGCTCAGAAGAGAGACCAGCGCCAGCGCGAAGGCAACAATTTTCTTTTTCATAATAATCAACTCCCACGTTTTTTGAAATGTTTTTCAAGACATCCTAAAATGAAATCCAACAAGACAGCAAGGGCGGCAATCAAAATGCTTCCCGCCGCAGTCATGGCGGGATTATAGATGGTGATACCCCGATAGATGGAGACCCCCAAGCCGCCCGCACCGACAAAAGAGGCGATGCCGGCCACGGAAACGGTCATAACAACCATGTTCCGCACACCTGCCAGAATAACCCCGGCGGCCATGGGTAGCTTTACCCGCAAAAGGGTCTGCATGGCGGTGCTGCCCATGCCGTTGGCGGCCTCCAAAATGTCCGGGTCAAGGGTGGTCAGCCCCACATAGGTGTTGCGTACCATAGGCATGATGCCGTAAATCGTCAAGGCAATGACGGCGGTTTTATTTCCGATGCCGGTGAAGGGAATCAGGATACCCAAAAGCGAGATGGCGGGGATGGTATAGAGGACATTGCATATCCCCATCATAGCGGGCGCCGCTTTTTGGTGCTGGGAAATCAAAATCCCCAGCAGAAGGCCGATGGTTCCCGAAAGCAGGATGGCCTGACCGGATAGGAGAAAGTGGTCCCACAACAGGCTGAGGAACCAGTCGCCGCGCTCGGCATAGAGCGCAAAAATCGATTGAAGCAGCTCCATCATAGTGGTTAGGGATGCAGCCGCTCAATGGCGGCGGCAGGGCAGAACTCAACGCACCGTCCGCAATGGAGGCAGTGGGCTGCATCAATGACATAAGGCGTTCCGGCAGAAATACATTGTTGCGGGCAGACGCTTGCGCATTTGCCGCAGGCCATGCACTTGTCGGAAATCAAGAAGCCGTTTTGCTCCACTGTATCTCCGCCGTAGGCGAAGCTTTCCCGGCTTATGGGATAGTGGAGTAAATCGAACCACTCTCCATGCCCTTCGTAAATGTGAAAGGCGTCCAGAATATAGCGGCTTTCGCCGGGATACACCTCGTTCATACCGGGGTTCTGCTCGAACACCTTGTCCACCCATTCCTTGCCAACGACCTTGAGCTTGCCTGTGAACTTCAGGGACTGGCAGTCCGGGCACATGGCGGCCAGAGCAATTTTGCCGGTTTCAATCAGTTGCTTGTAGAACGGCTTGCCCTTGGAGGTGACGATATACATTCCGTCGTCCTCGGCCAGCATGATGTTGATAATACGGGCCTGCGGGCAGCCCTGTGCGTCTACTGTGGCGGCAGTGGCTATTTTTACCTGCCGGAACAGGTCTATGTACCGCTTTGCAATTTCGTTCATAGTGGGAACCTCCGATTTTTAGGGAGGGCGTACTGCCCTCTATTATGAATAGTATAGCGCAAAATTTTCCTCTGGTAAAGCAGGCACTTTTTTGTTACCGTGCGGCTCCTGCTCAGAGAAGGCTTTGAAAGAGGCTTGACAGCGGCTGTAAGCGTCATTTATAGTGAAGATGACGAATGAGAAGGAGGCCGCGCCATGCTGACAAAGGAAGAGATGCCGGTTTGTCCGGTGGCGACTACCGTGGCCCTGATTGGAAGCAAGTGGAAGCTGCTTATTATACGGAACCTGATGGAGCGGCCCTGGCGGTTTAACAAACTGAAAAAGGGCCTGGAGGGTATCAGTCAAAAGGTGCTCACGGATGCACTCCGCTCGCTGGAGGAGGATGGGCTTGTCACCAGAACGGCCTATCCGGAGGTGCCGCCCAAGGTGGAGTATTCCCTGAGTGAATTGGGGAAGAATATGAGGCCCATTCTGGACGCCATGGAAGGGTTTGGACGAAATTATCAGAAGCGCGTACAAACGGGATTTATCTAAATCAGCACGGGCACGGCAGAATATCGGGCAGGCTGCTCTGGTGAGCAATACGAGAGGCAGGCACTTCGGCGGGGTTCCCGCTTGTCGTGCCTGCCTCTGTGTGTTGTGAGCAGCTTGGCTTTTATTCGGCATGGATAACGTCGACGGGGCAACTGTCCGCCGCAATCTTGGCGTTTTCCTCCTGTGCGCTGTCAGGCTGGCGGTAGACCTCAGAAAGCCCGTCGTCGGCAAAACGAAACACCCCCGGGCACAGGGAGATGCAAAGCCCGCAGCTGATACAGCCTTCACGGTCAATGGTGATTTTCATATTTTACACGCCTCCTTTGGTGATAGGATGCCCTGGGTTTCAAAAATTAGCCGGTAAACGTCCCATAATTGGGGCTTTTACCGGCAGAAAAGTGAAACGTATCCCTTTACATATTAGAACAAATGTTCTATTATAGAACGCGGCGAAATACCGCGAAGGGAGGACGACGACAATGGACAAATATGAACTTGCAGGGGTGGATTTGGATGCGGCTTTGCTGGCATATTTCTGTATTCTGCCGTCAAGAAAGCAGCAGCGCGCCCTGCATTGTGCAGCGGCCATTGGAGCGTCCCATTGCCGGCAAAGCCAAATGAACAAAAGGGTTGGAGGCGATTATTTGAACTATCCCAATATTGAGGCCGAACGCGCCCGCATGGGGCGGACAAAGAAGGATATTGCGACCTATTTGGGCGTCAATGTCCGCTCCCTGCAAAATTGGCAGGCGGGCAAAAGCGCCATTTCGTCGGACAAGCTGTGTATGCTGTGCGACCTGTTTGATTGCTCTGCGGACTATCTGCTGGGCCGCACAGATTTTCGGGATGGCCGCAGTGCCTGACAGAACAGCAAAAATCCCCAGCCGGATATACTCCGGTTGGGGATTTTTTCTGTTTTTTCAAACCAACAGGTCAGCATGTTCGGCGTGCTTCTCCAGCCAGGAGACAGCATAAGAGCAGGTAGGGCGGATTTTCCAGCCGTTGGCGCGAATTTCCTCCACGGCGGCGGCCATCAGTTTGCCCGCTACTCCTTGTCCCCGCAGGGACTCGTCCACAAAGGTGTGGTTCAGCTCGGCCACGCCGCCGGTGACGGGGAAGGTCACTTCACACAGCAGCTTGCCCTCGTCCGAAAGGGCAAAAATACGGCCCTGTTCATGTTGAAATTCCATTTCAATCACCTCAAGTTACAGCATACCATGCCGCCGGCTCAGATGCAACGGCCTGTCACTCAATTTCCACTGTGCAGCTTGGGAACCAGCCCATCGCCTCTTTTACGCCCCGCCGGGCGGGCAAGCCGTTGCCGTACAGCACCACCAGCTTATTGCTCTCCGGTGCGGAGCCGCTGAAGGGTCGAAGCTCCACCAGCGGGCCGACGCAGTCGGCCACGAACGCCCCTTCCGGCAAGTTGACGATGCCCTTGATGCGGTAGGTGTCCTCCGCGAACATCCGCAGGAAGGAGACCAGGTCTTTCTGGTTAAAGCCGTCCACCGTCAGGGTCAGCTTTTGCAGGGTGATGTCCTTGGTGTGAATAGCGGGGGCTTGGTCGTCCGGGACGAACGGCTGCTGTTCCATAGCGGCCAGCCAGCCCCGCTCCACATGGCCAAAGGTGGTTTCAAACACCGGACGGGACGGCTTTTGCGCTTTCACAACGGCGGTGATAGCGTCCATCTGCTCACGGGTGGCCAAGTCCGCCTTGTTGATGAGCACCAGGTCGCTGATGGCAAGCTGCATCCGGCAGACGCGGGCGGTTTGATATACTTTCTGGAACCGAAGGCCGTCCACCAGACAGATGGCCCCGACATACTCGATGTCAGGGAATTTTTCCCGCTGGGCGAGGATGCTCCCGACGGCGGTGGGGTCGGACAGACCGGAGGCTTCTACAAAGATATAGTCCAGCGCTTTCTCCTGTAGGGCGATAAGCGCGTCCTCAAACTGTTCAATCTTGCAGGCGCAGAAGATGGAGCCGTTGTCGATTTCCGTCATGGTAATGCCCAAGTCGGCAAGCAGAACGCCGTCCACCCCCTGCTTGCCGAACTCGTTGATGAGAAGGCCCAGCCTGTCATCAGGGAAGAACCGGACGAACTGATGGAGGAAGGTGGTTTTGCCCGCGCCGAGAAAACCGGTGATGAGATAGAGCTTTGTCATGGATTTCCTCCTTGTGCCGGCGGGGCGGCTATGTCCACCGCACCAGCTTTTGTTCCAGTATGCCCACCAGCTTGTTGAGCGCCGTGATGACAAGTGCCACCAACAGGATGCCCGCCAAGACGTTGGTGTAGTTGGCGTAATCGGCAAAATTTTTGATGAAGTAGCCCAGCCCGCTGTGGGCGCCCATCATCTCCGCCAGCGTCAGCAGCATAAAGGCGGAGGACAGGGAGCTGCGCAGGCCGGTCAGCACGCCGGGCAGGAGCCAAGGGAGAAACACCTCCCACAAAAGCTCCCGCTGGGACAGCCCCAGCACCACGGCGCTGTCAACCACTCTCTTATCAAGGGAGCCGACCCGCGCCACCATCTGCAAAAAGGTGGGCCAGAAGATGCCGATGACCAGCACGGCGGCGGAAGCCGCCCGAAAGGAGGGCATCAGGGCGATAAGATAGGGGGCGTAGATGATAGCGGGGATGGGGGAGAGTACCCGCGCCAGCGGCACGAAGCTGTCGCGGAGGCGGGGGTTCCAGCCCACCAGCAGGCCGAGGGCCGTGCCGAGGGGCAGGGAGATGGCAAAGCCGATTGCCAGCAGAGAGAGGGAGGAAAAAATGCCGGTGACCATCCGCACCCGCTGGGCGTAAAAGACGTGGAATACCGCTTCCGGCGCGGGGGTGAGAATGATATGTCCCAGCCCCATACGGGTGGTGAGCACCTGCCACGCCAGCAGAGCGAGAAAGAGCACGGCGCCCAAGTCGCCCGCGGCCCGGCGGTTTTTCCCCCGTATGCTCTGATAGATTACCATGATTTCGGCCATCACGCAAGCGGCGGTCATAGCTGTGGGGGTGGCCTTGGCGTTGTTCAGCCCCGGCAGGTACATAGAGAGCAGAAGGAGAACAAACAGCGCATGGCAGAGTACAATGGGGCGGCCCTTGGCCGCCTGCCCCCTCATGGGTTCACCTCCGCCGCCTCGCCCCACTTGTAAAAGAGAGAGAGCAGCTCTGTGCGCAAGGAGCAGCATTGCGGGGAAATGAGCAGCGTTTCCCGCTGGCGGGGCCGGGGGAAGTCCACCTTGTGCCGCTTGATGATTTTGCCCGGTTCCATAAAAGCAATCCGGTCGCCCAGCAGAATGGCCTCGTCCATGTCGTGGGTGACAAAGAGGACGGTTTTATGCTTCTCCTCCCATAGGGAGAGCAGAAGCTCCTGCAAAGCGAAGCGGTTCTTGGGGTCTAACGCAGAGAACGGTTCGTCCAGCAGCAGGGTTTTGCACCCGGTGGCCAGCGCCCGTGCGATGGCCACCCGCTGCTGCTGCCCGCCGGAAAGCTGCCCTGGCAGGGCGGTCAACTGGTCTTGGAGGCCCACCCGCACAAGAGATTGCTCGGCGGCGGCGCGCGCGTCCCGCTTACTGGTTGTGCGGCTTGCCTTGCGGATGGCGAAGGCCACGTTGTCCAGCGCGGTCATCCATGGGAACAGGGCGGGGGACTGAAACACCACGCCCCGGTCGCTGCCCGGCCCTGTGACGGGCGCGCCGCTGCAAAGGAGCGCCCCGGAATCGGGACGCTCCAAGCCGGCCAGCAGCCGCAGCAGGGTAGACTTTCCGCAGCCGGACGGGCCGATAAGGGAGAGGAACTCCCCCTCCTGAACCGTTAAGTCGACCCCGCACAGGGTGGGTGCGGTCTGGCCGGGATAGGTGAACCGAACGTCTTTGATTTCGATGCCGCCCATGCTTATTTGTTGTTGACCTCGTAGGCGTCCAGCATCTCCTGCCAGCCGTCAAAGTCAGGATAGCGGGCAGATACGGCAGTCAGCGCGTCATAGTAGATGGAGGTATCCACGTGGCCGGTCATGTCATAGCCGCTGTCGGCGGGGATGTCGCCGTTGGCCACCATGACCTCATAAAACTCCTGCACCCGGTCGGCGGCAGGGTCCATGGAGATTTTCATCACGCCGTCATAGATGCAGTTGCGGACATAGTCCTCTTCCAGACCGGAATAGTCGGTCAGCTTGGCTACGGTGGTCTCCTCGTCGGTGAGCATCAGCATCATAGCCCGCAGGTTGGCAATTTCAAAGCGGACATAGGCGTCACGGTTTTGCTCCACATTGCTCTTAAGGGCGGTCTGGCGGCAGCAGACGGCGTCGGGCGCGAACTCGCCTACCAAGAAAGGAATTTCCAGCCCCTGCGCCTTGGCGTTCTGGCCGAAGCCGCTGTTGACGAAGCCCACGTCGGCCTCCCCCTTCAGTACGGCCTCCACAACGGACTGGAAGCCGTCCAGCTCCACCCAGTTGGTGGTGCTCATATCCACGCCTGCTTCGCGGATTTTGTCCATCATAATCATATGTCCGGTCTCAGGGCGAACGCAGGCGACCGTCTTGCCCGCGAACCAGGTGAGGTCGCCTTCGGTGTAAGTAGCGGCATTCTCCGGCGTCATAACGCATTCGCTACCCTCGGCAATGGTGCCGCCGATGACCGTCAGGTCGGCGCCCTGAGAGACAAAGGTGCAGGTGGGAATGATGCCAAGTGGGAGAATATCCAGATTGCCTGCCAGAATGGCGGTCAGGCCGTCGTTCAGGTTGTTGATGGGCTCCAGCGTGACGTTGAGGCCCTCCTCCTCGTAATAGCCCATTTCATGGGCCAGCACCACCATAGAGGCCTTGATGCTGGTGCCGCTCTGCCCCACGCGAAGGTCGTAATTCACATTGGGGGCGGGCGTTTCGGTTCCGGTGGCGGGAGGGGTGCTCTCCGCTTCGGGCTTGCTGGCGCAGGCGGCCAGAGAAACCGCAAGGGCAAGGCACAGCAGCAGTGCAAACAGCTTCTTTTTCATTTGGTCATACTCCCTTTCTATGCAGTGGAATACGGGTATCTATTGAGGGGTTATGTCATATGATAGACATTATCTATTATAAAGCATAGCAGAACGCGGAGGCTGTCACAAGGACAAATCCTCCGCGTTCTGTCATTTTTTTGACCTTTGCGAGGGGATGCTTACAGCACCTCGCGAATGGCGGCCTCCAGCTCTTCCTTGGAGGGGATGATAGACTGGAACTTCATCTTGCCGTTGATATACACGCTGGGCAGGTTGGGCACGCCCATCTTCTTGGTGCGGGCAATGTCCTCCTTGACCGTATACTTGTAAACCTTGTAATCGATGGCGTCGCCGAAGGTCTCCTTGGCCTCGTCGGTAGCGGCCTTCATATAGGTGCAGGCGGCACAGGTGGCGGGGTCGAGGGTGAAAGCCTCCACCAGCGGCTTCTCCAGATGCTCGTAATCGGGCAGAACCACGTCGGCAGTGTCGTCCACAGCCACATAGTCCTTCACCATTTCGCGCACCTCGTTCACCTGCTGAACGGCCTGCATGCAGCCGATGGTGTTCTCATAGGGCACGCCGTAAGGCATATCGCAGCCGGAGGCCACGATGAGGCCGTCCTTGTTGTCCAGGCTGTCGATGAGGTCGACGCAGTATTTCATGTTATCCATCTGGGTGCCGTGGAGCATGACGGTGGTCAGGGGGATGTTTCCGCCCAGCGCCACGTTGTACTTGTCGCAAACGTCCTTGGCGGCCTTAAAGTTGACGTTTTCGTCCACGGAAATGCTATGGCAGCCCGTCTTGCACATGACCTCGATGTTGCGGGTGGCGTCGCCGCAGACGAAGAAGGAGGCGTAAGCGCCCTTTTCCTTGATGTGGTCGAACAGGGCGGTGAACGGCTCGCTCATGAACTCCTCAAAGTGGTCGGTGGAAATCTGGGAAATCAGGGGGTCGACCACGGCAATAACGTCCATGCCGGCCTCGATGAAGTAGTCAGCCATCTTGAAGGCCACCTTGTTGCAGTAGGCCAGCAGGTTTTTGACGTACTCATCGTCGTCGAACATGTCCATAAAAATGTCGCTGCCGCGCAGGTGAGAGGCCAGCGTGAAGGGGCCGGTGATGCAGCCGTACAGGGCGGTGGTGTCGCCGATTTCTTTCTTCACGCGGCGCATGGCCTCGCAGATGAGGGGGATACGGCCGTCGTTGGGGCCGGGAACGGTGCAGTCGCAGGGGACGGTGGGGTCGTCATCCTCCTCAGTGGCCAGCGGGTGGGACGCCACGGAGGGGGGGCCGTCGTCCGCCCAGACCAGGTCGCAGCCCAGAATCTCAGCCTCGACCTGAAGGTCAAAGATGCAGCACTCGCCGTCGGGCTTGAACATGCGGTTGACCTCAAGGAGGCACTCGGTCAGCTTGTCGGCGTCGGTGAACATCTCGGTGGCAGTGTAGCCCTTCAAGCGGGACGCATAAGCGCCGGCAAAGGGAATCCACACGGGACGGGGGGTAGGCTTGTGCTCCAGGGTGGCAAACATAAGCTCCTTCGGGGTCATGGGTCATTCCTCCTTCAAATTTGGGTAACAGGGCGCAGGCGCCCCTTTTTTGCTTGTAATTTTATTGTACCCGACGGAGGAGGAAAAGCCCATGCACTTTTTTGCGATTTCGGGTGTTTTCTTGAGAATGTGAAAAATATTTTTGTAACTTTTTCCACAGTAAAATATGAAAAAAGGGTAGGAAACAAAAAGAAATCATCACCTATATGATGAAATCATATAATAGATATACACAAATAAAAGGAGAAGCGTGCCCAGGTGATGACAGGGGCGTAAAACCGATAGCGGATAAGCCCATCAAGGCAAGGCGGGCTTCGCGCCGTGCCGCCAACCGCCGCGGTTGACTTTTTCAGACAGGGACGGTACAATAAAGCAAAATTATCGGTAAAGGTGGGGAGCGGAGAATGGAGCTGAAAGCGTGGACAGTCACCATAGATTCAGGAGATTCAGAGGCGCTGTCAGACTTTTACGCGGCGTTGCTCGGCTGGAAAAAGGTCAGGGTCAATGAGGAGTATATCATCGTCGCCGGCTCGGAAGACCGCAGCGTGCCGTGGCTGACCTTTCAGGAGGTGGAGGGCTATACGCCTCCTGTTTGGCCGTTGGAGCGGGGCAGGCAGCAGACCATGGCCCACCTTGATTTCCATGTGGAGGACATTCCCGCCTTTGTAGAGCACGCGCTGGCCTGCGGAGCAAGGTTGTCGCCCGTGCAGGAGGCGGAGGAATGGCGCGTGATGCTCGACCCTGCAGGGCATCCGTTTTGCGTTTGCCCGTCGTGAGAACGGCCCGTTGAAAAATAACATGACGTGAAAGAGGTGACTCCACAGTGGAACAGGCAGAAGTAAAATGCGCCTGTAAAGGCTCGTTTTTGGACAAGTTTATTCAGCCGGCGCTGTTGGTGGCGCTTTCCAAGGGGAGCAGTCATGGCTTTCAGATGATTGCCGACCTGGAGAAGAGCGGTATGGTGTCGGGGGACAGCCTTGACCCGGCAGGGCTTTACCGCACCTTGAAGCGGATGGAGGCGGGCGGGCTGGTCAGCTCCCAGTGGGATACGGAGAGCGGCAGCAAGCCCCGCCGTATCTATTCCATTACAGCCGAAGGACGGGGGTGCCTTTCCACATGGAAGACCACCCTGCTGGAATACCGCAGCAACATAGACGCCATTTTGTCGCGTATTGACGAGGGCAAAAAGTAAATGGTAAAAAAACAGGAGACGGCTCGACCGTCTCCTGTTTTTTACTGTTTTTCCTCGTTCAGAAAGCGAATGGCACAGTCCTCCTTGAGGGCCAACCCTGCCTCTGCTTCGGCGCACTTCAGAATACCCGCGATAACGGGGCATCCGGCGTGTACGGGGAAGTTTTCTCCGGCCCATCGGGTCAGGGGGTCTTGCCCGGGTTTGCACAGGCAAAGGGCCATCGCGTCAAAGGTACTGCCCAAGGCCTCCATCATCTTACGTACTGCGTCACAGCCTGACTTGACGGTGAGGGTGACCTCAATTTGGTCCTCGTCCGCCTGAGCCTCTACCGCCGTGAGGAAGCCGCATACGCCGGGGTCAATCTGCACTTTGGTCATTTCAATTCGCTCCTTATTTAATCATAGGTGTGTTGGGTCAAGCGATACCCTCACCGCTGCGGGGAATCCGGCCGCCTGTTTCTCGGAATTTACCGGGAGACATGCCGGTGACCCGCCGAAATACCCTGGAAAAGTAACTGGGGTCGTCGAAGCCCACCTCTTGCGAGACTGAGAGCACGGTAGCGCCGTCCTGGAGGAGCAGGGTCTTGCTTCGCTCGATGCGCAGGCTGTTGAGATAGCCATTGAAGCTCTCACCCATGTCGGCCTTGAATACCCGGGAAAAGTAGCTGGGGGAGTATCCCACGAATTCCGCCGTGTCCTCCAGTGTGATGCGGTCACGGTAATGTTCCCGAATGAAGGCGGCGGCTTTATAAATGATGTCCCGGTGCTTGATGGCGGATACCTCGAACACCAAACTGGTAAACCGCCGCAAAATATCGGTGAGCCATTTACAAAGGGAGACAAAGTTGGACTGATTGTCCAATTCCTTTAAGTAAAAATAGTTCAGCCCGAAAATCTGCTCCGCGTCCGCGCCGCCGCTGATGGCGGCACGGGAAAGCACCACCAGCAGCTCTGTGACCCGGGCGCGCAGAGTGGGCAAGTCGCTGCCTGCGAACATCAGGTGTCCCAGTATCTCATTGAGCAGGGCCATGGCGGTGGCCTGGTCGCCCTGTGAGATGGCGCGCACCAATTCCCGCTCCTTTTCCACCGGATAGCCCTCCGCCTGTCCGGCTGTACGCTGCCGCCGTTTGAGCGTGGATATGTAATCAGAAATCTCGCCCTGTTGAGCCTCCAGTCGGCGGTTGGCCTGAAGCCGTTCCCCGCCGTCTCCCAGGGACAGGGCGGAGGCATACAGCAGCCGCGCCAGAGAGCTGACTCGGCTGGGCGCCATTCGGGACACCACGCTCAGGTCTGCCCTGACAGCGGCGATAACCAACGGTTCCGCCGCATCCCGTTGAAAGGGGCCGTGAGCAAAAAAGTCGTCCTCATCCATAATAAGCACCGGTCCGCCCACCAGGGCGCCGTTCAACCGTCCGCCCGTCAGAATGGGCGAGGCAAACCAGGTAAGGCCGCAGGGACAAAAATAGATGTACTGCCCGCCGAAGCGTTCCGCCTGAAGCGCGCCGTAGAGATGCACCTTTTCGCAGGCGGGCTCCTGTCCCAGGCGGCGGCAGGCTGTCCGGCACTCTGTGCAGAAGCGGCCGCCGTCCTCCTGACCGGAGAGCACCTTACCATCTCCGTCACAAAGCTGGCAGGGGACGCCGCAGGCGTTATGAAAGGCGTCCGCCATAGCGCAGGCGTCGCCTGTGTTCAGTGGGGGAAAGGAGCTTGTGCGGGACATGGCGGCGCCTCCTGTCTGGTGGGATGGTTTGGTAAGATTATGACACATTCCAACCGTTCGCGCAAGCGGAAAGAGGGAAGAAAAATTGAGAAACCAAGGAAAATACGGCAAAATGATGGGCAAAGCAGTAGGATTTGTGCATGCGATACAGCGCGGGGCTTCTTCTATGGAGGGAATGTGCAAAAGGGGATTGCAATTTTTTACGAAGTCGGCCTTTGCATTTTAGATAAAAATATGGTGGCATATCGGATGCTTTTGTGGTAAAATGTCATTGTGATTGCGTGCATTGATGATTGCGTTATAATTGAATCATGGGAGGAACCACATGATGATGACCCAGAAAGAGCGTTTTCTGGCCCTGCTGAACGGCGAACCGGCGGACGGCTTCGTCAATCAGTACGGCGCTGTTTTTCAGCTGCTGGGCAACCCCCTGTCGTGGATTGACACCCCGCCTCCCCGCGGAAGCCGCGGCGTCAGCGGTTGGGGTATCACCTATGACTGGCCTGAAAATGAGCCCGGCCCTATCCCCCTGTCCGAAGGAGACATGGCGCTTATTAAGGATATTGAGGATTGGCGGGAATATGTGAAGGCCCCCGACCTGAGCACCAAGGACTCCGATTGGGACGACTTCCGCGCCCGCGTCCGTCAGGTGGACGACCGGCAGCAGTTCCGCGCCGCCTTCTTTGCCCCCGGTACATTTGAATACACCCATTCCATGATGTCGTTTGAGGACAGCCTGTGCAACCTGCTGGTGTATCCGGACGAGATGCACGAGCTGATTGACTTTATCACCGACTGGCGCTGTGCCTACATGGAAGAGGTTCTGAAGCATGTCCCCGAAGTGGACATGGTTTTCTGCCATGATGACTGGGGTAGTAAGAATTCCACCTTTATGGCGCCGGAAACCTTCCGTGAGTTCTACACCCCCGCTTATAAGAAGCTCTACGGCGTCGCCAAAGACCACGGCTGCCTGGTGGTGCACCATGCGGACAGCTACTGCACCACGCTGGTGGACGATATGATTGAGATGGGCATCGACTGCTGGGAGGGTTGCCTGCCCAGCAATGACATCTCCGGTATTCAGAAGAAAATTACCGATGAAAACCTGAAGTTTATCATCTGGGGCGGCCTTGACAGCGGCGTGTTTGACCGTGACGACTCCACGGAGGAGGAGATTCGCAAGCATGTGGCGGATACCATCGCCAAGTACCACGCAGGCGGCCACTGGATTCCCTCTGTCAACGATGGTATGCCCCTGATTCTCCATCAAGGCAACTATGACATCATCACCGACGAAATCAAAAAACAGGAAAAGCTGTATTTCAAATAAGTGAAAGTGTAGGTGGAACTTCATGATGACGCAAAGAGAACGTTTCCTCGCCCTGCTGCACAACGAGCCGGTAGATGGTTTTGTCAACCAGTACGGCGCAATGGGCTTCCTGTTCGGCAGCCCCCTGTCCGCCATTGACGCGCATCCCAAGGGCCAGCGCACGGTCAGCAAGTGGGGCATTACCTATGACTGGCCCGAGCATGAGCCGGGTGCGATTCCCATGTCCGAGGGCGATATGGCGCTCATCAAGGACATTGAGGACTGGCGGGAATACGTCAAGGCTCCCGACCTGAGCACCAAGGATTCCGATTGGGACGACCTGCGCTCCGCTATGAAGAAAATTGACACCAAGGAGAAGTTCCTTGTGGATTTCATGGCTCCCGGTACCTTTGAGTACACCCACTCCATGATGTCCTTTGAGGACAGCCTGTGCAACCTGCTGGTGTACCCCGACGAGATGCACGAGCTGATTGACTTCCTGACCGACTGGCGCTGTGCCTATCTGGAGGAGTTCCTCAAGCATATTCCTGAAACGGAAGTTCTCTTTGCTCATGACGACTGGGGCAGCAAGAACTCCACCTTCATGGCGCCGGAAACCTTCCATGAGTTCTACACCCCTGCCTATAAGAAGTTCTATGGTTTGGCAAAGGACCACGGGCTGATTGTTATCCACCACTCCGACAGCTATTGTGCCACCCTGCTGGACGATATGTTTGAAATGGGCATCGACTGCTGGGAGGGCGTTCTGCCCAGCAACGGCATCCACGACCTGCAGAAGAAGCTGAACGATGAGAACCGTGAGTTTATCCTCTGGGGCGGCCTCGACAGCGGCGTGTTCGACCGGGACGACTCCACCGAAGAGGAAATCCGCAAGCATGTGGCAGACACCATCGCCGAGTACCACGCAGGCGGCCACTGGATTCCCTCTATCAACGACGGTCTGCCCCTTATTATCCATCAGGGCAACTATGACATCATCACGGACGAAATCAACAAGCAGGAAAAGCTCTATTTCAAATAAGAAACCACAGTCAAGTGTGAAAATAAGAAAGGGAAGTGTGATACAATGAGCATTATCAATGAAATCAATGAGGCGATGCAGAAGGGCAAGGCCAAGCAGGTTAAGCAGCTGATTCCCCAGGCTCTGGAGGAAGGCATCCCCGCTCAGCAGATTTTGAACGAGGGCCTGCTGGACGCTATGAGCGTTGTGGGCGAGAAGTTCAAGAACAACGAAGTGTTCGTGCCTGAGGTTCTGGTTGCCGCCCGTGCTATGAACGCCGGCACCGCTCTGCTGAAGCCCTACCTGTCCTCCGAGGGCGGCGAGAGCAAGGGCAAGGCCTGCATCGGTACCGTGGAGGGCGACCTGCACGATATCGGTAAGAACCTGGTTCGCATGATGCTGGAAGGCAAGGGTCTTGAAGTCATTGACCTTGGTGTTGATGTCACCGCTGAAAAGTTCCTTGAGGCCGTTCAGAATGAAGGGGTACAGTTGGTGTGCTGTTCCGCTCTGCTGACCACCACCATGCCCAACATGAGCAAGGTGATTGACGCGCTGAAGGCCGCCGGTGTGCGTGACAGCGTAAAGGTTATGGTGGGCGGCGCCCCTGTCACCCCCGAATTTGCCGAGTCCATCGGTGCGGACGCTTATACCCCTGACGCGGCTTCTGCCGCCAACAAGGCTGTGGAGCTGCTGGCCGGCTGATTCGATGCTCTGCTGACCAATCAATCAAAACAGCGAAACCGCCGCGAGCATCGTATGCCCGCGGCGGTTTTTCACTGCTATGGAGGCAACTTGAAATGGAAATGAATGAACTGCTTGCAATGGCAAAGGAATGTGGCTTTGACCACGTGGGCGCGCTGAATGTGACGGAGCTGGAGTTCATGCCTGAAGTGCGGGATATGTGCGCCGCCGACAAATGCCACGCATATGGCCGAAGCTGGTCTTGCCCGCCTGCCGTTGGCACGTTGGAGGAATTGAGCGCAAAAGCCCTGTCCTATCATCGGGGCCTGCTGCTGCAATGCACCACCGAGCTGGAGGACGACTTTGACATTGAGGCCATGGAGGAGAATGAGAAGCGCCAGAAGAGGGCTTTTGACGCGCTGGTAGAGAAGCTCAAGCCGCATTTTCCAGAATGCTGGCCCATGGGCAGCGGTTCTTGTCGGCTGTGTGAGGAATGTACCTACCCAGACGCGCCCTGCCGCTTTCCGGAGCGGGTCTACCCGTCCATGGAGGCCTGCGGGCTGTTTGTCAGCAGGGTGTGTAAGCAGAGCGGCATGGAGTATTATTACGGCCCCCGTACCATGACCTACACCAGCTGCATTTTGATAGACTGAGGAAAAGGAGGCTGCACGCCATGCAGCTTATTTTGCAAGAGGAAAACGGCACCCGCACCGTAGAGGTGGAGGAGGGCGCTACCATTCTGGACGCACTCCAGCGAGCGGGCGTTACCAGCGTTCACAGCCCCTGCGGCGGCGGCGGTACCTGCCTGAAGTGCACGGTTACTGTCCGGGGGGGTGGTCTGAATGGCCCCTGTCTGGCCTGCCAGACTAAGGTGGCGGACGGCATGACCGTGGTACTCGCTCCTGAGGTGAAGATGGAGGTGCAGCAGAGCGGTAAGTGCGCCGTCTACCCGCCGGACGGCGGGGGCAAAGGCTTTGGCGTGGCCTGTGACATCGGCACCACCACTGTGGTTTGCCACCTGCTGGACTTGAAAACAGGCCGCCGCTTGGCAACCGTGGGCGCGGCCAATGCCCAAAAGGTGTTTGGCGCTGACGTGATTGCCCGCATTCAAGCGTCGGTGGAGGGCAAGCTGAAGCTGATGACCGAGGCCATTCAGGAACAGCTTTCCGGTATGATTGAGGCCCTGTGCCGCAAGACGGACACGGATATAAAGCAGGTGCGCTATATGACCATAGCGGGCAATACGGTCATGAGCCACCTCTTTGCGGAATTAGCCCCCGACAGCATCGGAGTTGCGCCTTTTGCGCCGCTGTCCCTGTTCGGCACGGAGCACGACGCCAAAGAGATGGGCCTGCCCTTTGACGGAACGGTGTATATCACTCCGTCGGTTGCAGGCTATGTGGGCGGCGACATCACCGCCGACGTGCTGGCCACGGAATTGGTGGGCAAGGAGAAGCCTACTCTCATGCTGGACATCGGCACCAACGGCGAAATGGTGCTGGGGTGCGGTGAGAAATTCGTCTGCTGTGCCACCGCCGCCGGCCCCGCCTTTGAGGGGGCAAATATCAAGCAGGGGATGCCCGCTTCCCCTGGGGCTATTTCCGAAGTGACGGTGGAGAATGGCAGGCTCAAGGTGACTGTGCTGGGCAGCGTAGCCCCTACCGGCATCTGCGGCAGCGGCCTTGTGGACGCGCTGGCGGTTATGCTGGATTTGGGCGCAGTGGACGAGACCGGCCGCCTGCTGGATGCTGACGAGGCGCCGGAGGAGGCGCTTCCCTATCTGGACGAGGATGACGACGGCAATGTCTTTAAGCTGACGGAGGACGGCAGCGTGTGCGTCACGCAGGCGGACGTGCGGGAAATTCAACTGGCGAAGGCATCTATCGCCGCAGGTATCCGCGTCATGGCGGAGCGCTATGGCGTGGCGCTGGAGGAGATAGACGCGCTGGTGCTGGCAGGCGGCTTCGGCAGCTTTATCCGCCCGCGCAGCGCGGCTCGCATCGGTCTGATTCCCCCGGTGCTGTTGGACGTGACCCGTGCGGTGGGCAACGCCGCCGGAGAGGGCGCAGTGTCTGCGGCGCTTTCGGCCAAAGCGCGGACAGACCTTCAGAAAATCCAGCAGGATTGCGCCTATATCGAGCTGTCCAGTGACAGTGCATTCAATGACGCCTATATCGAGGAAATGATGTTTGAAGAAGCGTGAGGGTAGGCTGCGCAAGGAGAATAACGCAGAGCGAATGTCAAAAGCCCAAGGCGGCCCAAAGGGCCAACTGGGTTTTGGCGTAGTCGGCAGCGTTATTCGACTGGCCGCGCGGCTTAACCTGAACGTGACAATGCGAAGCGTGAGCGCAGGCGCACCGGCGAAATAAGCGTGAAGCGCAAGAACGCATCAATTTATAAACATACAAAAAGCGCACGGCCTTGGCCGTGCGCTTTTTGCGGCTTTATCGTCCCAGTACAAACATATTGTTTTCCGAGACAAAATTGGCGGTGCTGTACAGCACCAAAACTGCGTCGATGCCATGCTCTGCGGCGTACTGCGCCACGCTGTTCAAGTTGTACCGCACGTCGAACAGGTGTAACTCTCCGCAGCTTTGGATGAGCATGGGAGCCAGCGTGTCGGAGTAAGAGTCCCGCACGATAAGCACCTTGGGGCCGTTTGGCCTGTTTTCATTGCGAAGGATACACAACGGCTGGTTGCCGCCGAGAAAATAGGGGTACTTATTCTTTTCCTCCAGCTTCTCCGGATGGTAAAGCGCACCCTGCTCTGCTGTCCCGTTGGGATAGGACTCCACCGTGACGCCCGCGTCGTCGGCATAGCGGACGATGCTATCCGGCGAGACCCACCGCACACCGGAGGTAGACCAGTTGGTTCCATAAAAGGAATCAGACACCACTTCACCTTCCTTGGTGAAAAGCGCTTTGTCCGTTGGGGCGGGCAGCCCCATAGCGTCCACCAGCGCTTGACAGGCATAGCGGGCGCCCAGACTTGTCCAGTGGTGGTCGGTGCGGTAGAAGATGTCCTCGTCCCTGTGCGCTATGAGCACACGCTCCAAGTCAATCCATCGGGCGGCGGGAGTATCCTGCTGTGCCCGAATGAGAAGCGCGCTTTGGTCGGCGGAAGGAGCATTGGCGGGCAGGCGGTCAGCCCAGACATGGCCTGCGCCGGGGATAAGGGAGAAATAGACCGGAATTTCCGCCTTTTCCGCCAGCGTCTGCACATAGCCGAGGTTGGCGGAGAGACGCTCCTCGTCCGGCTCGTCCAGCCGGGCAATGAGGGTGTCCTGTGCGCAGAAGTAAACGCCGTTATTTTCCTTTTTGCCGCTCATGCGTTCCATAGAGGCCTTGGCCCCAACCCAGCCGTCTCGGCCGGGGAACTGGTCGGTAATAAAGGTCTCAAACTGACTCATAAATTTACCAGAGAGCAGAGAATCGGCGGAGAATTTTGGGAAGGTCTGCAAATAGCGGTTCTCTGCAGGAGAAAAGTCACGCTTGGGAGTGAGCAGGACGGCGAGAAAGAAGACCCCCAGCACGGCGCAGAACAGGATGGTGATAAAGCGGCTGTATTGCTTTGACATGATGTGAGTCCTCCTTTCAGAAACGGAAATAGAGGAAGGGATTGTAGGTGGCGTCCACCAGATAGGCGGTGGACACCAGCAGCCCTGCCAGAATCAAAATAGGTAAGGCAACCGCCATGGCCTTTTTGGGCAGCTTTTTCCACACTGTGACAGCGGCAGGGGTGGAGGCTACGCCTGCCACCACCAGAATGGGCAGATAGCTCATGAGATAATAGAGAAAATTGCCGTCCATTCCGCCGCCGCCGGCCATGCCGAACATAGCCTTCAGGTATCCGCCAAGCTGCGTAAAGTCCTCCACGGCGAAAATGGCCCAGCTGACCAGCACCAAAAAGAGGGTGTATAGGTGCTGTACCGCGCCCGGCAACTTTTGAAGCAGCTTCAGCAGGAAGCCTTTTTCCAGAATCAGAAGAACGCCGAAGTACAGGCCCCACAGGAGGAAGTTCCAGCTTGCGCCGTGCCAAATGCCGGTTGCGGCCCATACTACCATCAGGTTGAAGAACAGACGGGGCTTGCTGACCCGATTGCCGCCCAGCGGGATATAGAGGTATTCCCGGAACCAGGTACCGAGGGAAATGTGCCACCGCCGCCAGAACTCGGTGATGGACTTGGAAATATAGGGATAGTCGAAGTTTTTGAGGAACTCAAACCCCAGCATCCGGCCAAGGCCAATGGCCATCTCGGAATAGCCGCAGAAGTCAAAATAGATTTGGAAGGCAAAGGCCAGCACGCCCAGCCAAGCCCCGGCTACCGTCAGCTGACTGATGGGCGTTGCCTTGTAAACGTCCCACAGCATACCGATGTTGTTGGCCAGCAGGACTTTTTTCGCAAGGCCGATGACAAAAATCTGTACACCGGAGGCAAACTTGTCCACCGTGTGGTCCCGCTGGCGGAGCTGGTCATCTAAATCCTTATAGCGGATAATCGGCCCTGCGATAAGCTGGGGAAACAGGGTGACAAAGGTGCCGAAGGTGACGATGCTCTTCTGCGCCTGAGCGTCGCCACGGTAAACGTCGATGGTGTAGCTCATGGTCTGGAAGGTGTAGAACGAGATGCCGATGGGAAGTCCCAGCCCCAGCACCGGCATAAAGTTCAGGCCGATAGACGCAAGGCTTCCAGCGATGAAATCCCAGTATTTGAAGAAGAACAGCAGAGCCAGGTTGAAAATAACGGACGAGGCCACCGCCATTTTTGCGCCCCGCAGGTTTCCCTTCGCCTTGCATCGAGTGACCAGCAGGCCGTGGGTGTAGTCAATGGCGATGGAGGCGAACATAATTAGGATATATACCGGTTCGCCCCAAGCATAAAAGATGAGGTTAAAGACCAGCAGCACCAGATTGCGCCACCGGAGGGGTACAATGTAGTATACTGCCAGCACCACAGGCAGGTAGAGGAACAGGAAATACAGGCTGGAAAAGACCACGGTTTCACCGCCTCAAGTCAGAGTAAAGGGAGCCGCCGTCAGGCGGCTCCCGAAAAATGCTGGGAATTATGAAAACAGGGCGTTAAAGCTGCTGACAATGCTGTCGCAGTCCTCGTGGACGACCATCATCACATAGTTGCCGTTGGACACTACACGGGAATTGTTCTCCCAGTGATCCATGGCCATGGGGTAGTATGCCCCGCCGGGGCCATTGCCATCACCTACCATGTAGCTGATGCGGCTTTGAAGGATGCTCTTTACCGTGCTCACATCGTCGCTGTTCGTCACCTGTACCAGCACGATTTCGCCCATATTCATGCTCATCATGTTGACATAGACGAGGCATTGTTCAGTGGAAACTCCGCTCAGTCCGGCATAGTTGTTGTCCAGAATGGCGTTGTCCGCCAATGTCAGCGAGGGGAACTCATGGCCGGAGGTGACCGATGTATAGAAGGAAGCCAGATTTACCGTTGTATCAGTCGGTTCTGGACTGGGAGAAGGCGTGGGAGAGGGGGAGGGCTTGGGAGACGGCTTGGGGGAAGGCTTGGGCGAAGCGGAAGGCTTTGCACTGGGGGAGGGAGACGGCTTTGCAGTCTCCACCGGCTGGAGAACGGGCACGTCGCTTTCATTGGGGGGGCCCGTTTCAGTAGGTTCCGGCGTGCCCACCGGCGCAGTGCCGGTGGGGGTAGGCGCAGGGGTGGGAGCCTCTTCTCCGAACAACTCATAAAAGGCCGCCACGATGGCGTCGCTGTCCGCATCAGCAATGAGCATCACATACTTGCCGTGAGAAACAATCTGGGCGCAGTCAATCCAAGTTTGGATGCTTGCGGGGTACCATGCGCCGCCGTCCACCTGGGTGTCGATACGGGTCTGGAAAATATCCTTTACTGTATCCACATCGGATTCTTCTGTAACCTCCACCAGAGCGATTTCAGAAACGATACCGGTCATCATGGGGCTGTAAAGAACCTCCTGCGTGAGGGCCACATCGTCAAGACCGGGGTAGAAGCTGGTTTTTGCATCGCTCTCTACGGCGGAGTGGCTGCTAAAGGATTCACGGTTTTCTGCTAAAGAGGCGTAGAAAGCGGCCAGGTCTACATTCTCTTCTTTGTTTTCGTCCTTGCCTGAACACCCTGCCAGCAGGGTGATGGCAAGCGCCAAAATAAGGACAAGGGAAAGCGCGCGTCGTTTCATGTTAAGAATCTCCTTTTCCAAATGTAATGAAGTGTCATGTCTTTGGACGAAAGGCGCCGAAGAAAGTTCCCCGATGGAGAAATTATTTTTCCGCCTGCCCTGCGATATGGTTGCGGATGCGCTGGGTAATCATCTCAAGCGCCACCTGATTGTGGCCGCCGTCCAGCACAAGAATGTCAGCATAGCGCTTGGAAGGCTCCACAAAACGCTCATGCATGGGCTTCACGGTGGTGAGGTACTGGTTGACCACCGATTCCAAACTGCGGCCCCGCTCTTCCACATCCCGCAGGATACGGCGAAGGATGCGCACGTCGGCGTCAGTGTCCACAAAAATCTTGATGTCCATCATATCCCGAAGCGCTTTGTTCTCAAAGGCAAGAATGCCCTCAATAAGAATAACGCTGGAAGGGCGAATGGTGATGGTTTCCGCCTTGCGGTCGTGGACGGTAAAGTCATAGGTGGGACATTGGATGGGTTCACCCCGGCGGAGCGTCTGCAAATGCCGTACCAGCAGGTCGGTTTCAAAGGCGTCCGGGTGGTCGTAGTTGAGCGTACAGCGCTCCTCATAGGGAAGCTCGGAATGACTGCGGTAGTAATTGTCATGGAAGATAACGGTCACGCTGTCGCCAAAGCGGTCTTTCAGGTGTCGGGTGAGGGTCGTTTTACCGGAGCCGGTGCCGCCGGCGATACCAATCATCATCGTGTCCATTTCAGGCCGCCTCCATTCCCTAAACTGGAAGCAGTATACCATAAAATAAAGGAAAAGAAAAGGAGGCGGGATGGATTTTGGCGGCTTTGGTCAGAGAAAAGGGAATTTTCTCCCGGCAAGACTCTTGACTTGAAGTGGACTTTAAGAAGTATAATGAAGAAAAAGTGTCCGCCCACAGCGGGCAAAAGGAGGAAACAATGGGTTATCTGGGAGAGAATATTCCCAAGCTGGGCTTTGGCCTCATGCGCCTGCCCAAGCAGGGAGATGAAATCGACATTGCGGCCACCAGCGCCATGGTAGACCGGTTTTTGGAAGCGGGCTTTACTTACTTTGACACGGCCTATGGATATGCCGGTTCGGAGGAAGCCATCCGCAAGGCGCTGGTAGAGCGTCATCCACGGGAAAGTTATCAGCTTGCCACTAAGCTGCCGGCGTGGGCGGGACCGAAAACGGCGGAAGAGGCAAAGGCTATGTTCACCACCTCGCTGGAGCGTACCGGCGCGGGCTATTTTGACTTTTACCTGCTGCACAACTGCGGCGACAGCCGCACAGCGGCCTTTGACGACTTCAAAATGTGGGAGTATGTGCAGGAGCTGAAGGCGCAGGGGCTTGTAAAGCACATTGGCTTTTCCTTTCATGACCACGCCGACGTGCTGGGCGACCTGCTGACAAAGCACCCGGAAATGGAGTTCGTCCAACTTCAAATTAATTACGGCGACTGGGAGGACGCCAATGTGCAGGCACGCGCCTGTTTTGAGGTGGCTCAGAAGCACAAGGTGCCTGTCATCATCATGGAGCCTGTGAAAGGCGGCATGCTTGCCGAGCCGCCCAAGGCTGTGGCTGAAATCCTCAAAGCGGCGAATCCGGAGGCCTCTTGCTCTTCGTGGGCGATGCGGTTTGCCGGTTCTTTGCCGGGGGTCATCACCGTCCTCAGCGGCATGTCCAACATGGAGCAAATGGAGGATAATATCGCCACCATGACGGATATGAAGCCCTTTACGGACGCGGAGCGTGCCGTACTTCGAGAAGCAACCGAAGCTATGGCGGCGATTCCGTCCATCCCCTGCACGGCGTGCCGGTACTGCGTCAAGGGCTGTCCCCAGAAAATCAACATTCCGGGCATCTTTTCCTCGATGAACCGTTTGTTGATTTACAACAGCATAACGGGAGCCAAGGGCGGCTATGCGTGGGAGACCAGAGAGGGCGGCAAAGCGGAGGACTGTATTGGCTGCGGCGCTTGTGAGCGGGTATGCCCTCAGCATATCGCTATTGTTGACGAACTGAAAAAGACAGGCGAAGCACTGGGCTGAACGCAATGAATTTGCGGCCGGAACCCTCAAAAGGGAGTTCCGGCCGCTTTTTTGTAAAAAATATGGGCGGGAGTGCAACAATTTCCCGTCTTTTTTCGTATATAGGGCAGAAGGGAGGGAAGCCCATGTTCCCCGAAACAAACCGGCCGGTTTGCTGGGAAGCTATCATTACAGAAAATGAAACACGTTTATACCGTACTGCCCTCGCTATTCTGGGCGATGTCGGCGAGGCGGAGGACGCGGTGCAGGACGCTTTTTTGAAGCTGCTGGAAAAACGCCCTTCGCTGGAAAGCGGCAGTCACCGGCAGGCGTGGCTGATGCGGGTGCTGGTCAACGGCTGCAAGACCCGTCTGCGCGCCCCGTGGCGGCGGCGCAGCGTCCCTTTGACGGATGCCATTCCCGCCCCCGCGCAGGAAGAGCGGCAGGAGGTAGAGGAGCTTCTGTCCCTCCCACCGAAAGACCGTGCTGTCATTCACCTTTTTTATTACGAGGGATACGCCACCGGAGAAATCGCCCAATTCACCGGAGAGGCAGAGGGCACGGTGCGCTCTCGGCTGTCCCGTGCGCGGAAAAAGCTGCGTGTCCTGCTGGAAGAGAATAAAAGCGAAAACAAATAGGAGGATTGCCATGAGATATTACAAATCGTATATGAATCGCCAACAGGTCAGCGCCGATTTACATGAAAAACTGCTGACGCTGCCTACAGCGGAGCAGGCAGATAAACCGCAAAAGCGTGCCATTCATTGGCAGCAGGCGGTGGCCATGGCGGCGTGCGCCGCTCTGCTGGTCGGAGTGGGAATCGGCGCGCGGGGGTGGCTGCCCGCGACCCCGACCGTGGAAACCGTCCGGCCTGAAAGCACAGACTCCCCTGATACTGCGCTGGTGGACGACGGCGTGATGGCAGGTACTAACTTCCATGGCTTTACCGTGCCGTCAGACGGCGGCGGAAAGATGGCGTTCCCCGCAATTAGCTATATCGCCTACCCTGATGCGGCGGACGACGGGGAAGTGGCCCGCTCCATCGCCGTGCCGGAGGGCGCCTTTTCCAAGGATTTGACGGAGGAAGAGGTGTGTCTCATTCTGTGGGGCAGTCGAGAGGCCATGGAAAACGCCCACATGAAGGCGAAAACGGGCAACGTCCCGTGGATTTTGTTTTGGGATGGCTACACTGTGGCAGGCCGGGCCACTTACGACGGACACGGCGACCTTTGGCAGGCGATGATATGGGGCTATAACGAAGAAGGGGCTCATTTTGAAATAACCCTCGCACCCGGACACCTGCCCCCCGCCTGCGTGGTGAACAGCGGCGGCGAGGTGACGGAGATTGACGGTGTAGAGGTCACCGCGTGGAAAAATATTTACGACCGGGATGGCGACGGCGTGACCGACTATGTGTACGAAAGCGCGTTTCTGGCGAATAACGTCGGCGTGCGGACACGGTTTATCACGCCGGAGGGAACCGCAACTGAAAAAGATGGCACGCTGGATTACTCCCTTCTCAGTACGCTGTTTATCAGCTTCACCGGTAGAAACCTGACCCTCGACCACCTGCTGACAACGGACGCCCCCGCCTTCCGCACGGCGGACTTTGCCAGTCTGGCGGAGGCACGGGGCGAAAGCGCCTTTGCCCCATATCTCCCAAAAACCGAAGTGGTGCCGGACGCATGGGAATTTTACGGTCACCTTGTCTATCAGGAGGGCATTCAAAATAAGCTCTATGTGCGCTGGAGCAAGGGCTATGACGACGTGTGCATTTGGGTCACTCTGCCAGAGGACGGCGGCTGCTCCAGAGACGCGGCTGTGGATGTGAACAACCCTGCGGCCTATGACTTGCGGCTGTACACCATCCCGTGGTGCGACAGCGTGCCGGAGCAGTATTGGGATACCGTGAACTGCCCTGCCTTCTGGGCGGAGGACATGACCCGTGAAGTAGTGGCCGCCCGGACACGACAGAAGGATACCGGCAGCAGCCAAACCAATTTTCAAGTTATCTATCCGGACGGTACGCTGGTGAAATACGAGTGCGACGGGCTGACGGTGGATGAAATGTGGTTGCTGGTAGAGGAAACCTTGCCCAATTAAAACCAAAAAAGGTGTATAAAGCCACCGCGGGGCGGTAAAAATAGCCTCGAGGTGATAAACATGACCACAAAAGAACTTTTGTATGTGGAGGACGCACTGGGTCACGAGAAGTATTTCAAGACCAAGTGTCAGGAAGTGGCAAATCAGCTTCAGGACACCGAGCTGAAAAACTGCGTGATGCAGATGCAGAAGAAGCATGAACAGTTGTTCCAGAGCTTCTACAACCTGCTGTAAGGAGGAAAAGGACATGGATGATAAGAATCTGATGGAGAATATCCTCCTGCTGGAGAAGGGCGTATGCGACCTGTTCATGCACGGTACCATTGAGTCGGGTACCGCTAACGTGCATCAGGCTTTCTGCACTGCGCTGACCGAATCCCTGGGTATGCAGGACACCATCTACGACAAGATGACGGCCAAGGGCTGGTATCCCACCGAACAGGTGGAGCAGACCAAGGTGGATACCGTCAAGCAGAAGTTCAGCGGCCAGTAAGGACGCAAAAAAGCGGAACCGGAAAAATGCCGGTTCCGCTTTTCTTATTTTCAGTCAGTTTTTCAGACTTTGCATGGGCGCGGGGATACGTCCGCCCCGATGGATGAAATCGGCAGAGGAGAAGGGATGTACTTCCTGAACGGGGGCGGAGCCAAGCAAGCCGCCCATCTCCATCATGTCGCCCACCTTGGCCCCCGGCACCGGAATGATGCGGACGGCGGTGGTCTTGCTGTTCACCATGCCGATGGCGGCCTCGTCCGCAATGATGGCGGACAGGGTCTCCGCCGTGGTGTCGCCGGGAACGGCAATCATGTCAAGACCAACCGAGCACACGCAGGTCATGGCCTCCAGCTTGTCAATGGTCAGCGCGCCGGAACGGGCGGCGGCAATCATGCCCTCGTCCTCGCTGACGGGGATAAACGCACCGGAAAGTCCGCCCACCGACGAAGACGCCATCACGCCGCCCTTTTTGACTGCATCGTTCAGCAGCGCCAGCGCCGCTGTGGTGCCGTGGGTGCCGCAGACCTCCAGCCCCATCTCCTCTAAAATACGGGCCACACTGTCGCCTTTGGCGGGGGTGGGTGCAAGAGAGAGGTCGACGATGCCGAAGGGGGTGTCCAGTCGGCGGGAAGCCTCTTGCGCCACAAGCTGACCCATACGGGTGATGCGGAAGGCGGTCTTTTTGATGGTTTCCGCCACCACGTCGAAGGGCTGGCCATTCACACTTTGCAGGGCATGATGTACCACGCCGGGGCCGGAAACGCCCACGTTGATGACCCGCTCCGGCTCGCCCGCGCCGTGGAACGCGCCTGCCATGAAGGGATTGTCTTCTACGGCGTTGCAGAATACCACCAGCTTGGCGCAGCCGAAGCCGCCCCGGTCGGCGGTGAGGTCGGCCGCTTTCTTGATAACCTGTCCCATCTGAGCCACCGCGTCCATGTTGATGCCCGCCTTGGTAGAGCCGACGTTGACGGAGGAGCACACCATGTCGGTGGTGGCGAGGGCCTCCGGGATGGCGGCAATCAGCTTGCGGTCGGCGTCGGTCATACCTTTCTGCACCAGAGCGGAAAAACCGCCGATGAAGTTGACCCCGCAGGTCTTGGCGGCATTGTCCAATGCGACGGCAAAAGGAACGTAGTCCTCTGTATCGCTGGCGGCGGCCACAAGGGCAATGGGTGTGACCGAAATGCGCTTGTTAACAATGGGGATACCGAATTCACGCTCAATGTTTTCGCCGGTGGACACCAGCTTTTCAGCATAACGGGTAATTTTGTCGTAAATCTTCTGGCAGGCGCGTTTGGGGTCTGCGTCGGCGCAGGAGAGAAGGGAGATACCCATGGTGATGGTGCGAATGTCCAGATGCTGCTGGTCAATCATCTGGATGGTTTGCAGGATTTCATTTTGATTCAGCATAAACGGTTCACCTCAGTTGATGTTGGGGGTGTGCCTTGCGTTTCTGATTGTCACGCTCGCATTGGGCACATCATACAGCGCAGCTTCCCTCCGTCTCGGGCTGGTCTCCGGGCCGTCAAACGGCCCTGCGCTCGCCCTCGCTCCGGTCCATCTGCGCCTATGCGCCTGCGCTTGTGCTCAGATGCGGTGCATGGCGTTGAAAATATCCTCCCGCTGGATGCGGATAGACAGGCCGATTTCCTGCCCCTTGGCCTCCAGCAAGGAGGACAGTTCCGCAAAGGGGACGTCCGATTCAGCGGCGTCCACCATCATAATCATGGTGAAGTAGTCCTGCATGACGGTCTGGCTGATGTCCAACACGTTGACTTTCTGCTCGGCCAGCAGGGCGCAGACGGAGGCGATGATGCCCACATGGTCTTTGCCGATGACGGTGACAATGGCTTTCATAAAAATCGTTCCTTTCTGTTTGCTTTCCCTTTTCTCACAGTTCATCCAGCGTGAGGGAGAAGGCGGGCAGGAATTCCTGCATGAAATATTGAACCTCCGGCAGAGGAAGCTTTTCCAGCACGGCGCGGGTGGAGGCCGCCGCCTCCCGAAACTCAAGGTTGCCCGCTTTCAGTTCCTCCACACATTTGATATGGGCGGACAGTTTATCCGCCGCCTTCACCAGCGCGTGAATATCCGAGCCGCATTTCTCGCTGACATAGGGGCGGTAAATGTCCCGCAGCTCTTCCGGCAGCAGAGAGAGCAGCTTTTCCGCCGACACCTCCTCCACCTGCTTGTAAGCGTCCTTGATGGCGGGGTTAAAGTATTTGACCGGGGTGGGGAGGTCGCCGGTGAGGATTTCCGGCGCGTCGTGGTAAAGGGCCGCCACCGCCGCCTCGCCGGGGTCTACGCTGCCGCCGAATTTTTCATTTTTGATAACTGCCAGCGCGTGGGCGATGACCGCCACCATGTGGCTGTGCTCGCTGACGTTTTCGGTTGTGGTATTGCGCATCAAACCCCACCGCTGGATATACCGCATTCGGGAGAGAAGTGCAAAAAAGTGATGGCTCATGACTCCGTACCCTCCAAAGAAGCCTCGTCCCTGTGGACGATGGCCTTTTTTCGCCAAGGGCCGAATTTATAGCGGAAGAGCATCATAAAGAAGCCCACCGTCCAGCCGAAGGGCAGGCTGTACCAGATGCAGGAATAGCCGATGGGGGTGAGGAAGCCCATGATGTAAGCCGCCGTTACCCGAATGCCCAAATTGAGGAATGTATTGCCTGCGGTAAAGATAACGTCGCCGGCGCCTTGCAGCAGGCCGGAAAAGGACATGTTGGTGCAGAAAATCAGCAGGAAGGGGGCGAGAAAGCGCAGGTACTCAATGCCCTGCGTCATGGCGGTGCCGGTGACACCGAACAATCCCACCAGCGGCCCCGCGAAGATATACAGCACAAGAGAGATACCACCGCAGGTGGCAAGGCTCATGGCCACCGTGCGTTTTAGTCCCCGTGAAACACGGTCAGGCCGCCTCGCACCCATATTTTGTCCGGTGAAGGTGGCCATGCCGATGTTGAAGCCGAATACAGGAATGAAGGCGAACTGCTCCACCCGCAAACCGGCGGTAAAGGCGGCCATGGTGTCCCGGCCGAAGTGGTTTACCATCCGCTGAATGGCGAGGTTGCCGCAGGAGATGACCAACTGCTGAAGCATAGTGGGTACGGCCAGCCGCAGGGCCAGTACGCCCATATCCTTATGGAAGCGGAATTCCGCACGGGAGAAGCGCAGCATTTCATACTTTTTGAACATGTAAAGGATGCTGATAACAGCGGACAGGGCCTGTGCAATGACCGTGGCAATGGCTGCGCCCGCCACGCCCCAGTGGAATACGATGACGAAAATCAGGTCGAGTACCGTGTTCACCACCGAGGAAACCAGCAGGAAGTAGAGGGTGGCCTTGGAGTCGCCCAGAGAGCGGAGGATGGAGGCCACGCCGTTATAGGTCATCTGCAAGACCAGACCGATACAGTAGATGGAGAGGTAAGTCGCGGCGTCGTCCAGCAAAAGGGGGTCTACCGCCAGCACCTTATCCAGAACCGTGCGGGCAACCAGAGGGGCGATGATGGAAAACACCACGCCCACGCCTATCATCAGGATGAGAGAGGTGGAGACCGCCTTGCGCATTTCCTCCATCTGTTTTGCGCCGAAGTATTGGGAAATCACAATGGCGCAGCCGGCGGATAAACCGATGGCGATGGCGATATACACCATGGTCACTGGGGTGCAGGTACCGACGGCGGACAAAGCGTCCTGTCCCACAAAATTGCCCACAACAATGCCGTCCACCGCGCTGTAAAGCTGCTGAAGGAACTGGCCCGCCATGATAGGCAGGGTAAATAGGAGGATGAGCTTCCACTCTTTGCCCTCTGTCATGGTTTTATGCAAGGTAACACCTTCTATCTCTCTTCGTTCGTTTACCCTTTATCATACCATAGCAAAAAAGAGATGTAAACCGCAGAAGCGGAAGCTTTTTGCTTTTTCTGCGCAAGCGGCAGAAGGCCGCCGGACCTATCACAGTCCGGCGGCCTTATCTTGCGTCTGAATAACGGGTCCCGTTTTGCGGCGTGACGCCTTTCTGCGCGAACAGTTCCTCCACCGTGACAAAGCGGAAGCCCCTGCCCTGAAGCTCGTCCACAATGCGCACGGCGGCCTCCACCGATTCGGGGAAAATGTCGTGCATCAGAATGATGTCCCCGTCCTGCGCCTCGGCTAATACCTGCGCCGTTACCCGGTCGGCGTTGCGGTCCCGCCAGTCCTCTGGGTCGACAGACCAGATGATGAACGGTGTATCCACCTGCTTGAGCACTCGGCTGTTGGTGATGCCATATGGCGGCCGCAGCCAGAAGTCGTCCCGCCCCAGCAAGTCGCGCAAAACCGAGCGGGAGGACGCTATCTCCTGTGCAATCTGCCCGTTGGACAGCTCTGTCAGCTCCACATGGGTGAAGGTGTGCAGGCCGATTTGGTGGCCTGCCAAATCCATTCGTTCCACCAAGGCGGCGTTGTCGCTGACCTGCTCGCCAATGAGGAAAAAGGTGGCGTGGACGCCCCGCTGTTGGAGGGCGTCCAAAAGGCGGGGGGTATATACGCTGTGGGGGCCGTCGTCAAAGGTGAGGGCGATAAGCTGCTCACCGGCGGCGGGGGACGGTTCTTCCGGCGGAAGAGTGACATCCTGCACTGTGCTGTCTGCGGGCGCCGCCGCAGGCCAGAGGATGCTGAGTACTTGCCAAACGCTTACACAGCATAAAAGCAGTGCCAGCAGCAAAAACTGCCCATGTCGTTTTTGACGCTTTTCTTTCATAATTTGCACCGCCTTTCGTTCAAGGACAGTATGCGCGCTTTCCCGGCGTTTTCCCGTGGAAAAATATGAAAAGGGCGCTTTGACAGAGGTGGGAAAAGGTGCTATGGTAAAAGAAAAGTATATTTTAAGAAGGAGTGCAAAAGAAATGAAAGTGGCAATTCCCTATGAAAACGGACAGGTGTTCCAGCATTTCGGGCACACCGAGCAATTCAAAATTTATGAAGTGGACGGTGGCACGGTGGCCTCCGCTCAGGTGGTGACAACCGAGGGTGCGGGCCACGGTGCTTTAGCAGGCTTTTTGAAGGAGCAAGGCGTGGAAGCGCTTATCTGCGGCGGTATCGGCGGTGGGGCGCGGATGGCCTTACATGACGCGGGCATCGACCTGTATGCCGGTGCGTCAGGCGAAGCGGACGCGCAAGCGGCGGCGTTTGCCTCCGGCCAGCTGCAATACGACCCCAACGCGGTGTGTCGGGAGCACGACCACCACGGCGAGGGTCATAGCTGCGGCCACCATGAGGGCGGCCATAGCTGTCATCATAGCTGAAGCAATAAAAAGAGGGCGGCGGTGCCATGCACCGCCGCCCTTTTTTATGGATTGTTTATGTTACGTTCTGCTCTAACCAAATCATTAAAGCCGCTATATCTGCCGGACTGACGCCGGAGATACGCCCTGCCTGCCCCAAATCACGGGGGCGTATTTTGTTCAGCTTTTGTCGGGCCTCCAGCCGCAGACCTTGAATGCCGCTGTAATCGATTTGTTCCGGCAGACGGCGAACCTCCAGCTTTTTCATCTCCTCCACCTGCCGCTGCTGGCGGCGGATATAGCCCTCGTACTTGAGTGAAATCTCCACCTGTTCCGTCACGTCGGGGGAAAGGGCGGGCCGCTGAGGGTCAAAAGGAGCTAAATCGCCGTAAGAGACCCGCGGCCGCCGCAACAGGTCGCCCAGCCGCGCGCCGGATTGCACCGGCATCTCCCCCCGCTCCTCCAAAAGTGCATTGAGTTCCGCCGACGGTGCGGCTCCCGCGTGGGCGAGGCGGTCAATTTCCTTTTGAACGGCGGCATACTTCTCCTCCACCTGTCTGAGCTGCTCCTGAGGCACTAACCCCACCTGACAGCCGAGGGCGGTCAGACGGAGGTCGGCGTTGTCCTGCCGGTGGAGAAGGCGGTATTCCGTCCGGGAGGTCATCATGCGGTACGGCTCCCCAGTCTCCTTGGTCACGAGGTCGTCGATGAGCACGCCGATGTAGCCGTCGGCGCGGGAAAGAATGAACGGCTCTCTGCCCAGCAGCTTCAAGGCGGCGTTGATACCCGCCACAAGTCCCTGTGCCGCTGCCTCCTCATATCCGGAGGAGCCACAGAACTGCCCCGCGCCGTACAGCCCCGGCACGGACTTGCTCTCCAGCGTGGGGTAAAGCTGGGTGGCGTCCACACAGTCGTACTCAATGGCATAGGCGCAGCGGGTCATCTCCGCGTGCTCCAAGCCGGGGATGGTGTGGAGCATCTGCACCTGTACCTCCTCTGGCAGGGAGGAGGAAAAACCCTGCACATACAGCTCTTCGGTGTTTAGGCCCATCGGTTCAATGAAAAGCTGGTGGCGTTCCTTTTCGGCAAAGCGCACCACCTTGTCCTCAATAGAGGGGCAGTACCGCGGCCCCACGCCCTCGATAACCCCGCCGTACAGGGGAGAACGGTGGAGGTTTTCCCGAATGATGCGGTGGGTCTCGCTGTTGGTGTAGGTAAGGTAACACACAGCCTTGTTTTCCGGGCGCTGCTTCGTCAGGAAGGAAAAGGGAGGCGCGTCACAGTCCCCTTCCTGAAGCTCCATTTTGGAGAAATCCACGCTGCGGGCGTTTATCCGCGGCGGGGTACCCGTTTTGAACCGCCGCAGGGGCAGCCCCAGCCCGCGGAGGCAGTCCGCCAGCGCGTTGGCGGGGAACAGCCCGTCGGGGCCGCTTTCACGCGCCGCCTCGCCCACGATGGTGCGCCCTTTTAAGTAGGTGCCGGAGCACACCACCGCTGCTTTGACGGCGTACACCGCGCCGGTGTGGGTGACCACGGCGGCCACCGCCCCGTGCTCGTCCACGCGGATTTCAATGACTTCCGCCTGCTTGACCCACAGGTGCTCCTGCCGTTCCAGCGTGTGCTTCATGACTTCCTGATAGCGGCGGCGGTCGGCCTGTGCGCGGAGAGACCACACGGCGGGGCCTTTGCTGCGGTTCAGGAGCCGGTACTGGATGCAGGCCTTGTCCGCAGCACGGCCCATCTCGCCGCCCAGCGCGTCGATTTCCCGCACAAGCTGGCCTTTTCCGGTGCCGCCGATGGCGGGGTTGCACGGCATATTGCCCACCGCGTCCAGATTGACCGTAAAGCACAGGGTGTTAAGGCCCAGCCGGGCGGCGGCGAGGGCGGCCTCAATGCCCGCGTGGCCCGCGCCGATAACTGCAATATCAAATTGTCCGGCGAGGTATTCCGTCATGTCAATCAACGTCCTATTCAAGCGGATTGCAGGATGATAAGAGGCAAATCCGGCCGGTTGAAAAGCCGGAAAGCCTGAATGGGAACCGTATTGCTCCCAAGCCCACGGGAAACCACACATGCCCCTCCATCAAGAAAGCGGTACAAACCTCCATCAAATTCCGGGAACAGGGTGCGGTCGGTGGACAGAAGCCCTTTATTGAGAATGGGGATGCGAATAACGCCGCCGTGACCGTGGCCGCACAGCACCAAATCATAGCCCCAGCCTGCGTATTCGTCTACACTGTCCCGGTGGGCAAGCAGAACTACGGAAGTGTTTCCATATTCAGCGGCAATTTCCTGCCGCAGTTCTTGACCGGATTTTTGCCCCAGCGGGCCGTTGGGGTCATCTACCCCGGCGATTACAAGGGGTTGGCCATCCCGTTCCAATGTGATGCAGGAGTTGGTCAAAACAGTAACGCCATTGTCACGAAGGATAGCTTTTAACGCATTCACCTTGCGTACCGCCCATTCGTGGTTGCCGGTGACATAGCAGGTAGGGGCGATTTGAGATAACCCTTTAGCCAGCGGAGGTACCATGTCAAGCTGTTCCGCTTGGTCGATGAGGTCGCCGGTGATGGCAATCAGGTCTGGCTGAAGCTCTGCCACAGCTTTTAAAAGTTTAGCGTTGTCCTCGCCGAATTCCTTGCCGTGGAGGTCGGAAATCTGTACGATACGGAAGCCGTCAAAGGCGGCGGGCAGACTGCCGACGGGGACGGTGTAGACCTCCGTGACGATGCCGTTCTGCTGCCAAAGAAAAAAGATGGCCAGCAGCAGGGCGATAAGCGGCGGCAGGAGCCATTTCCAACGCTTGCGCCTTCTCATTCTGCCACCCCCTTGTTCAATCACAGTAGTATATCCGATTTTGCGGGAAAGCGCAAGGGCGCAGAAAAAGTGCCCTTTTTACCTTTCGTGTTGTTGATTCTGAGGGCTGGCAATTTCACTGACCGCAGCTTGAGAGCAGAGTGTAGATGTGATATAGTGATTTGTCCCAAGATACGAGGCGGTGATTTTGTGATAAGTAAGTTGAGGTACGGCAATACAAATACATTCTTCATCCATGGAAAAAACGGTGGGTTGCTTGTTGATACAGATTTTGCGGGGACATTGCCTGCATTTTATAGGGCGGCTAAAGAACACAATATAAAAACAAGCGATATTACTTACATTTTGGCAACACACTATCACCCAGATCATATTGGTTTGGTAAGTGAGTTGATAAGGCAAGGAGTGCGGCTTTTACTCATTGATACGCAAATCCCGTACATTCATTTTGCTGATGAGATTTTTAGACGAGATAGACGATTCAAAAAGTATGAACCTATCAGTACAGAGAATTCTGCTATTATCAGTAGCAAAGACAGCCGGAAATTTCTTGAAAACATAGGAATTGAGGGGGAAATTATATCCACTCCCAGCCATAGTGTAGATAGCGTATCCTTGATATTGGACAATGGGATTTGTTTTGTTGGAGACTTGGAACCGATTGGATATCTTGATGCTTACGCTGACAACATTAAATTAAAAACCGATTGGAATCTTGTTATGCGCTATCATCCGGAAATCATTTATTACGCCCATGCAAATGAACAATACTTCAATTGATAAACTGTATGGTGGACGGTTATCTCTCATCGATAGGTGCTCATCCAGCCATTTTGATGAAGTGGGGAATTGGCCAGCGTTTATCAATACGAAAGAAAAGTCGGCCGCCGGCTGATGCCGGCGGCCGTTCTCTTTACTTCACAAACATCCGCAGCAGTTTTCTCCGGAAATCGGAGTACGGCTGATAACGGATGGGCATATCCATCCACGTCTTTTTGTCCACAATGCTGCGGGTATGGCTGAAGGTTTCAAACCCCACCTTGCCGTGGTAGCCACCCATGCCGCTCTCACCCACGCCGCCGAAGGGCATGGCGCTGGTGGCCAGATGGATGACCACGTCGTTGATGCAGCCGCCGCCGAACCGGCAGCGGTCAAGCACCCGCTTTTGGGCGGCCTTGCTCTCACTGAACAGATAGAGCGCCAGCGGATGGGGGTGAGCCTCCACCGTGGCGATGGCTTCGTCCAGCGTGTCATAGGTCAGCACGGGCAACAGGGGGCCGAAAATCTCCTCTCCCATAACGGCGTCGTCCCAAGTGACGCCGGTGAGCACAGTGGGGGCGATGCGCAGGGCGGCTTCGTCGGATTGCCCGCCGTGAGCCACTTTTGCAGGGGCGATGAGACCCGACAGCCGCTTGAAATGCTTCTCATTGATGATTTTGCCGTATGCCTCATTCTTCAATGGACGTTCTCCAAACTGCCGGACGATTTCGGCCTTGATGGCCTCCACCAGCGCGCTGGCGATGGAACGTTCACAGAGGATGTAGTCAGGAGCCACGCAGGTCTGGCCGCAGTTAAGGAACTTGCCGAACACGATGCGCCGGGCGGCCAGCGGCAGCTTGGCGGTGGCGTCTACGATGCAGGGGGATTTACCGCCCAACTCCAGCGTGACAGGGGTTAGGTTTTCGGCGGCGTGGCGGAGTACCTCACGGCCCACGGCGGAGCCTCCGGTGAAGAATATCTTGTCGAACCGCTGCCGCAATAAAGCCTGATTTTCCGCTCGCCCTCCGGTTACCACAAAGACGTGCTCCGGTGGGAAACACTCTGCCAGCAGACTTTGCAGTACCGCGGAAGTGGCAGGCGCGTAGGCGCTGGGCTTGACCACCGCCACATTGCCTGCGGCCAGTGCGTCCACCAAGGGGTCAAGGGTCAGCAGGATGGGGTAGTTCCACGGGCTCATGATGAGTACGCTGCCATAGGGGACGGGGGTGCGGAAGCTGCGGGCGGCAAACTGAGCCAACGGAGTGGGCGCCCACTTTTCCGCCATCAGGCCGCGGAGGTGCTTTTGCATCCATGTGATTTCCGAGATGGTCAGCCCCATCTCGCACATATAGCTTTCCGTGGCGCTTTTGCCCAAATCGGCCTTTAAGGCGGCGTTGATTTCGGCTTCCCACCGCAGGAGGGCATCTTTCAGGGCGTCCAGCGCCCGGCGGCGGGCCTCATAGGGCAGCGTCGCGCCGGAGGTGAAATATTCACGCTGGGCTGACAGAATATTCTGAATTTCCTGCTCGGTCATATTCCTGTTCCTCCTGAGCCAGATGATAGATGTGGGCAAGCTCCTCCACGCCCCACAGTACAGGCACGGGATAAAGGGGGTTGCCCTCGTGGTCGGCAATGGCCGCCAGCTGGGGGATGTCCCCGTCCGCGATGCAGTCAAGGGTACGGGGGATGCCAAAGGAGTCGTTCATGCTGCGGATGCGGCCAATGAAAGCCTCCGCCGCCTCCCGGTCGCTCTGCGCCTGAGAGACCCCAACGGCGCGGGACAGCATGGCCAGCCGCCTGTGGGCGTGGGCGCCGTATTGCTCCAGCACGATGGGCAACAGCACGGAGTTGGCCAGTCCGTGGGGGGTGCCGTAACGGCCGCCCAGCGTGTGGGCCACCGCGTGGACATAGCCCACATAGCTTCGGGTGAACGCGGAACCGGCCAAGTAGGCGGCTCGTTGCATTTTCTTCCGGGCCTCCATGTCGCTGTCGTCCGCCACTGCCCGATGCAGATAGGCGAGAATGAGCTTTACCGCCTCGATGGAGTCCGAGCGGGTGCGGGCGTTGGTAGAGCGGCCGATGAAGGCTTCCACCGCGTGGGTCATGGCGTCCATGCCCGTGGTGGCAGTGAGCAGAGGCGGCTGGGTGGCGGTGAGGGATGGCTCCAGCACCACATAAGGGGGCATCAGCGGAAAATCGTTAATGGGATACTTCCGGTGGGTGGGGCCGTCGGTAATGATGGCGGCCAGCGTGTTTTCGCTGCCCGTTCCCGCAGTGGTGGGGATGGCGATAAGCAGGGGAATTTTTCTGCTCACCTTCAAAAGACCCTCCATCTGGCCCAGGGTGCGGTCAGGACGGGCAACCAGGGCGCCGGCGGCCTTGGCGCAGTCTATGGAGGAGCCGCCGCCGAAGCCAATCAGCCCCTGACAGTCGTTGGCACGATAGAGCGCCAGCGCCTCCGCCACATTGTCCGTGGTGGGGTTGGGGACGGTGCCGTCGTACACGGTGCAGGCGACGCCCGCCTCCGCAAGGGCCTGCTCCAGCGGTGCGGTCAGGCTCAAGCCGCGTACCGTCCGGTCGGTGACCAGCAAAACGCGGCTGATACCGTGCCGCCGCAGGACAGCGGGTACGCCGTCAAGCCCGCCGATGGGGGCAGGGTCTTTATACGGCATAAAGGGCAGCGCGATGCGCATCCCCGTTTGAAAGGCGCGGCAGTAGAGCTTTTTGAAAGGGTTCATGGTATTCCCCCCTTTTGCTTTTTCCGTTTTTGTGTTAGCATAAAGGTGGGGGTTACCCCCATGTCAAGAGGGGAGAAAAGAAAAATGGCTTCTGTATCGGATTATTGCATTACAGCGGGAACTTTTGCCCGATTGTGCGGCGCGACCCGCGACACCCTGCGCTATTACCGTGACCGGGGCATTTTGGTACCGCAGAAGGACGAGCGCAACGGCTATGCCTATTACAGCCACGCCCAGATTGCATCCTATTTTTTTATCAAGACCTTCCGGCAGCTGGGCTGTTCGGTGGAGGATATTCAGACCTACCTGCTGGGCGGCGAGCGGGCGCCCTTTGACGCTTTTGTGGATAAGCAATACGAGGCTCTGCTGCAAGAGCGTGAGGAGCTGGAGCGGCGTATTGCGGTGATTGCGGGTACCCGTGACCTGCTGGCGGAGATAAGGGCGGCGGATGTGGGCGGGCCGTGCCTCCGTACCCTGCCGGACGGGATGAAGCTCCAAACGACTTCTATCCTGTCTGAACCGGCCACCTCCGTGGGGGAAATCATGCCCGATATTTTGCGCCATCTGCACGGTGGTAATATACCGGCAGTACAGACCTTCCCAATCGGTGCATCTATCCGAAGCGAAGATTTTATGAAAGGTGAGTACCGTTACCGGCAGGTGTTCAGCTTTGCTGGAGAGCAGGCGGAGGGAGAAAATATCCTGCCGTTGGGTGGGCGCGCCTGCGCGGTGCAGGTTTGCCGGGACAGCGACGGCGACATAGAAAAGCACTACAAGGCGCTGCGGGACTTCCTGCGCCGGAAGGGGTTGAAGATGACCTCCGACCTGTTTTCCCTCAGCATCGTCAACGTCATTGACCCCCATGAGACAAGGCGCTATCTCAAATATCTTTTTGTCTGCGTGGACTGATTGACAGTCAGCGCAGGAGCTTTTCCAGCTCGTCGTCAAAAGCGTTGGGGCAGAGGATGCCCAGATGGTTCAAAAGCCGCGCCTTTGATTCCGCAGGTTCCCTGCGGTAAGCGCCGCGGGTGACCTCCTCGCCCAGCACGTCCTCCGTCAGGGCATAGCGGGCCACGCCCCAACCGAAGGGGTTCCCCCGCTTGTCACGGAGGTAATCAAAGCTGTGAATGGTCACATAGGTCTGCATCTGGAGGCGGGTCATCACCGCGTCAAAATTCTTAACCCCATCCTTGCCTAAAATGTCCGCCGCCGCCCGCTTCAGGTCGCGGGAGAGCATGGGGCCGTTTTGGGTGAGCAGGTCGACGATGACCTTTTCCTTGTGGCCGGCTTTGCCTTCGTCATAGCGGGCGTCGAAGTCATAGCCATCCCGACGATAGTTGGAAAGGTCGGGATACCACTCCCTGCTGACCAGACCGGCCTTGCTGCGGAACAGCTTGCCATAGGCCACGTTGCCCCGCCGCGCCACCTCCATGCGCCATTCCCACGGGCCGTCCACACCTGCCACGAACCAGTACCGGCTGGGGGTGAGGGCTTCCACGGAAAAGCCGGGGATGCCGCTGTGAAAAAAGGGCAGCAGGCCGACGTCAAGAACAAGGGACTCCAATTCATCCGGATTATGCAGCTTGGGCCACGTCATGGTAATCGCTCCCTTCGCTTGTAGTGTAGCACGGCAGGGGGAAAACGTCAAAAAGCGGACGCGGAAGGTACCTTCCGCGTCCGCTTTTCTGCTGTATGTTACCGCGTGCCGATGTTACGCACGATGTTGTAAGCCATGTTGGTGGCCTGACGAATGTTTTTGGGTGTAGTGCAGTCGCCCAGCACATAGAAATCGGGGGCGCAGTCGTAAAGGGCGATGGCGCTCTCCCGCTCAGGCCGCTGGCCCACGGCGTAGATGACGGTGTCCGCCTCGATGAGGGACTGCTTGCCGTCCTTCACCTGCTCCACCTTCACGCCGCCGTCGGTGATTTCCAACGCCTTGGTGCCCAGATGCAGGTCGATGTGGTTCTTCCTGATTTGCACGTTCAGACCGATTTCATGCAGGACGTTTCCGGCGGTGCCCATGTGGTCCATCATCTCAATGACGGACACCTGACGGCCCTTGCCGGATAGGAAGATGGCCAGCTCCAAGCCGACCAGGCCGCCGCCGAGAATGGCGACTTTTTTGCCCGCCAAATCGGTGTTGACATATACGTCCTCAGCGGACTGCACGTTCTTGCCGTCGATGCCGGGGATAGGCGGCTTGATGGGCCGCGCGCCGGTGGCGGCGATGATAACGTCCGCGCCGATGGACTTGGCCAACTCCGGCGTAAGCTCTGTGTTCAGCTTCACGTCGATGGCCGGATTTTCCTCGCAAAGGCGGGCCTGCAAATTTAAGTAGTGGTCGAGGTTTGCCTTGAAGGGTACGTCGCGCTCACAGCGCAGAGCGCCGCCCAGCTCGCCCTTCTTTTCGCACAGAGTGACCTTGTGGCCCAGCTTGGCGGCCTCAATGGCGGCCTCCATGCCGCCGATGCCGCCGCCGGCAATCAGGATGTGCTTGCTGTTGTGAGGCAGGGCGGGGATTTTGGCCTCATTCTCCACGCCGATTTCCGGATTGATGGCGCAACAGATGCGGCCGTTCACCACCAGATGGCTGAAGCACACCAGGCAGCGCATACATTTGCGGATGTCCTTATCCCGACCGGTGCGCGCCTTGACGGGCATATCAGGGTCGGCGATGAGGGCACGGGCCATCTCCACCACGTCGGCCTGACCGGAGGCGATAATCTCTTCCAACGCTTCGGGGTCGTTCAGGGCGCCCACCGTGGCAACAGGGGTCTTGACCAGCTTCTTGATTTCGGCGGCATAGTGGACGTTGCAGCCGTGGGCGTGGAACATATCGGGGTGGGTCTCTACAAAAGCGTCGTGGTCCTCGTGGTTGCCGGTGGAGACGTGGAGCAGGTCAATGTGGCCGTCCAGAGCCTGAGCGATGCGCTTGCCCTCCTCAAAGTCATAGCCCTTCTCGCAGGTCTCATCGCCGCTCATACGGAACTCGATGGGGAAGTTCCGGCCGCACTTCTGCTTGATGCGGTCGCAGATGGCCAGCGGAAGGCGCATCCGGTTTTCCAGATTGCCGCCCCAGCGGTCGGTGCGGGTGTTGATTTTGGGAGAAATGAACTGGGAGAGGAACCAGCCGTGGCCGCCGTGCACCAGCACCATGCCGAAGCCGCAGAACTTGGCGTATGCGGCGGCGTTGGCATAGGCTTCAATGACCTGCTCGATGGCATCTTCGTCCATGGCGGTCACTTCCGTGGTCAGGCCCACGTCCACCGCCGCGTCGCGGACGATGCTTTTGGAAACCGGGCCATACACGATGTTGCCGCGCTGGGCGGAGTCGGTGGCGAACATACCGGCGTGCTGAAGCTCCGCCGTGGCCACCGCGCCGTGGCGGGAAATGGAATTGGCAAGGGCGTACAGGGCGCTTTTGCCGTCCTCGTTGTCCAGCAGCAGACTCTGGGGCGCGCCCTGGCCGTGGACGCTGTCCACCATCATTTCGCCTACCGCCACAGAGGCCGCGCCGCCGATGGCCTTGCGCTCAAAGTAGACGTTCAGCGTTTCGGTGGACTGATGGTCATAGGTCAAGTCATGGATAGAGGTAGGAGCCGCAAAAATGCGGTTGCGGAACAGGGTTCCGCCCAACTGAATGGGCTGGAACAGATGGGGATATTTCAATTCGCTCATGGTGTGCCGGGGAGCGCGCCGCAGGCGCTCCCCACTCCTTTCCGTTCAAATGTCAAGGGTAGCAGTCAATATCACTAAATTGATTATAAGGCCTTGTGCGATTTCTGTCAAAGTGAAGAATTGGGGCGGGAATATGAAAAAGAGATAGTATGGTTTATTTTTGGGTATAAGAACGGAAAGACAGTAAAAGAAAAAGGCCCGAATCGAATGATTCGGGCCTTTTGAGAGAGTTTGTTAATACATGCCGCCCATGTCGGGGTTCGCGGGCATAGCGGGTGCGGGGGGCTGGGGCTTGTCGGCCACAAGGGACTCGGTGGTCAGCAGGATGGAGGCCACGGAAGCGGCGTTCTCCAGCGCGGAACGGGTCACCTTGGTGGGGTCGACGATGCCGGTCTTGACCATGTCGCAGTAGGTCTCGTGGAGCGCGTCATAGCCGAAGCCGACCTTGCCGCTCTCCTTGACCTTCTCCAACACCACGGCGCCTTCAACGCCTGCGTTCTTGGCAATCTGGCGCATAGGCTCGGCCAGCGCGGCGGCGATAATCTGCACGCCGGTCTTCTCGTCGCCCTCGGCGTTCTTCAGCAGCTTCTCCACAGCGGCGATGGCGTTGACGTAAGCGGTACCGCCGCCGGCCACAATGCCCTCTTCCACAGCGGCGCGGGTGGAGTTCAGAGCGTCCTCGATGCGGAGCTTCTTCTCCTTCATCTCGGTCTCAGTGGCGGCGCCCACCTTGATGACGGCCACGCCGCCGGCCAGCTTGGCAAGGCGCTCCTGGAGCTTCTCCTTGTCGTAGTCGCTGGTGGTGTTGGCGATCTGAGAGCGGATCTGAGCCACGCGGTCGGCAATGGCCTGCTTCTCGCCGGCGCCGTCCACAATGGTGGTGTTCTCCTTAGTGACCTTCACCTGACGGGCACGGCCCAGCAGGTCGAGGCCGGCGGTCTTGAGCTCCAGACCGACCTCCTCGGATACCACGGTGCCGCCGGTGAGGACGGCGATGTCCTGGAGCATCTCCTTGCGGCGGTCGCCAAAACCGGGAGCCTTGACACACACCACGTTCAGGGTGCCCCGCAGGCGGTTGACGATCAGGGTGTTCAGGGCCTCGCCCTCCACATCCTCGGCCACGATCACCAGCTTCTTGCCGGACTGAACCATCTGCTCCAGGATGGGCAGGATGTCGGCGATGACGGAGATCTTCTTATCGGTAATGAGGATATAGGCATCGTCGACAACGGCCTCCATCTTCTCCATGTCGGTGGCCATATAGGGGGTGATATAGCCCCGGTCGAACTGCATGCCCTCGACCACCTCGCTTTAAGTCTCGGCAGTCTTGGACTCCTCAATGGTGATGACGCCGTCGGCGGAGACCTTCTCCATGGCGTCGGCGATCAGCTTGCCTATCTCCTCGTCGCCGGAGGAAACAGCGCCCACGCGGGCAATGTCCTTGT
>JAAWDI010000024.1 GCA_022793685.1 Oscillospiraceae bacterium | reverse complement strand
GCCCATGAACTGCCCCGGCGGAATGCTGGTTTATTCCAGCGAACCCCACAGCTACCGCGACCTGCCCCTGCGGGTGGGCGAGATTGGCCTCGTTCACCGCCACGAGCTGTCGGGCGCGCTCCACGGCCTGTTTCGGGTGCGCTGCTTCAATCAGGACGACGCCCACGTCTTTATGACCCGCGAGCAGATGCAGGACGTGATTCAGGAGACGGTGCGGCTGTTCGACGAGGTGTACTCCACCTTCGGCCTGAGCTATACCATCGAATTGTCCACCATGCCGGACGACCACATCGGCACCGTGGGGGAATGGGAGCGCAATCAGGACATCCTGAAGAACGCCATCACCGACATGGGCAAGGAGTTCGTCATCAACGAGGGCGACGGCGCATTCTACGGCCCGAAGCTGGACTTCCATCTGGCGGACTCTCTGGGCCGGACATGGCAGTGCGGCACCATTCAGTTGGACAGCCAGCTTCCTGAACGGTTCGAGCTGGAATACACCGGCGAGGACGGGCAGAAGCACCGCCCCGTCATGATTCACCGTGTGGTGCTCGGCAGCATCGAGCGGTTCATCGGCGTCATCACCGAGCACTTTGCCGGGGCGTTCCCCGCGTGGCTGGCTCCTGTTCAGGTGAAGCTGCTGCCCGTTACAGACCGCGCGGCGGAGTACGCCAGGGAAGTGGCCGCCAAGCTGGAGGAGCAGGGCTTCCGTACCGAGGTGGACGACCGGAACGAGAAAATCGGCAAAAAAATCCGAGAGGCCACCCTGGAAAAAATCCCCTATATGCTGGTGGTCGGCGACCGCGATATGGAAAACGGCACCGTTTCCCCCCGCCACCGGTCCGGCGAGGATTTGGGCGCTATGAGCCTTGCGGATTTTGCCGCAAAGCTCAAGGCGGAAGTGGACAGCAAGGCGCGGGATTAACAGAAATAAAGCGTCCCCATCGGAATAGATGGGGACGCTTTTTCTCTACGAATCTTTTTCAGGAGCGGCTGCTTCTTCCTCCGAAATGCCATTTTCCTTGGGCAGCACCACCACCTGAATTTCCAATACACGGCGGTGGTCTACTTTAGTCACGGTCACGTCCAGACCTTCGCTTTGGAAAGTATCTCCCTGCTCCGGCACCCGACCGATGCACTCCATCACCCAGCCGGAAACGGTGGCGGAACTGCATTCGCCCTTCAGGCCGAACAGGTCAAACAGGTCGGGCAGGTCAGCATTGCAGGAAATGAGGTAACTGCCGTCCTCCAGCTTTTGGAATTGCTCAATCACTTCGTCGTGCTCATCCCAAATTTCGCCCACCAGTTCCTCTAAAATATCCTCCAGGGTGGCAAGGCCCTCTGTGCCGCCGTACTCATCTACCACCACGACCATATGGCTTTTCTCCTTTTGCAGGATACGCAAAAGCTCTGAGATTTTGGTGTTGCCGGTGGTATACAGCACCGGCGCAGTAATGGTAGGCAACTCCACCATGCCGTGATAGCGGGCATTATAAAAATCCTTTTCATGAATAACGCCAATGATGTCGTCGATGTCCTCATGATACACCGGAAGACGGGAATAGCCCGATTGGGCAAAAGCGGCCGCCACCTCGTCGGCAGTCGCGGTGTCCTCCACCGCCACGATGTCCACCCGCGGAGTGAGAACCTCGTCCACCTCCAGGTCGTTGAACTCAATCGCCGCCCGAATCAGCTCGCTCTCGTGCTCGTTCAGACCGCCCTCGCTCTCCGCTTCTGATACCATGGTAATCAATTCTTCTTCCGTGATGCCGTCGCCGCCCTTGGTGCGGAACAGCTTGGTCAGCAGCTTTTTCCACTGGGCAAACAGGGCTGTAATTGGCGTCAGTACCTTGCACAGCGCGCCGATGAGCGGCGTCACGACGGTGGCAAACTGCTCCGGAGACTCTTTGGCCAGCGTCTTGGGGGATATTTCACCGAAAATCAGCACCACAACGGTGAGCACCACCGTGCTGACCGTCGGCCCATAGCCGGCAAAAAAGCGGGTAAAAAACACAGTGCCCAAAGATGCTGCCGCAATGTTGACCACATTGTTGCCGATGAGGATGGTGGAAAGCAGCTTGTCATACTGTTCCGACAGGGCAAGGGTCTTTTTTGCCCGGAGGTCTCCGACATCCGCCCGGCTCTTCAGGCGGATTCGGTTCAGAGAGGAAAAGGCGGTCTCCGTAGCGGAAAAAAATCCGGAGCACACCACAAGGGCGACAAGCGCCGCAAGCATGGCAATACTGGCACTGTCCATAAAAAGACAAATCAACTCTGCTTTCTGTTTGGATTTTCTTTACCATACCATAAATTTCCGCCAGATGCAAGTTCCGGTCTCTTTCCCTTATGAAAAGCAATCATGAGGATTGATTTCCGGTGGAAAAGGCGATATAATGTATTTGTATCAATTTATTTGATTTTGTAATGCACCGTCTGCTGCCCGCGCGCTTTGCCTTGCGCCGGCAGGGACGGACCATAAAAAGGAGGTATCCCGTAATGTATCAGTTCAGCCCCATGACAGAGCGTGTCAAGCGTGTGCGCGCTATGTACCGTGACACCGTCCCCTATCTGGATACGGCCCGTTATAAGCTGGTTACCGAATTCTATATGAACAACCGTAACCTGACCGGCGGCCTGAAGCGGGCCATGAACTTCGCCAACCTGTGCGAAAACCTGCCCTGCTTCGTGCGTGATGACGAGTTGATTGTCGGCAGCTACACCGCCACCTACAAGGGGTCTGCCCTCTATCCTGAGTACTCCATCAAGTGGATTGTTCCTGAATTGGTAGACGGCACCCTTTCCACCCGTGACAGCGACCCCTATCAGTTCCGTGAGGAAGATAAGCAGTATATTCTGGATACCGTTCCCTTCTGGGACGAGGAGTGCCTGAACGCCCGGGTAAATCCTTACATCCCCCAGGCCTATCAGGTCATGGCAAACAACTGCGTGGTGAACTTCACCGCTCAGGATGTGTGCCCCCAGCCCATCGGCCATTATGCCCCCAACTATTATAAGGCAGTCCGCACCGGCTTCAAGGTCGTCAAGGAAGAGGCCGAGGCCAAGATGCAGCAGCTGCTGGACGCCGGCCTGCCCGGCGGCAGCGACGCTTACAACTTCTATCGCGGCATCTCCATCGTTTGCGGCGGCATGATTACTTATGCCAAGCGGTACAGCGCTGAGTGCGCCCGTCTGGCCGCAGAGTGCAAAGACCCCGTCCGCAAGGCAGAGCTGGAGCAAATCAGCGAGACCATGGGCTGGATTATCGAAAACCCCGCCCGCAGCTTCCGTGAGGCCGTTCAGTTCGTCTGGTTCTATCAGATGTGCGTTCTGATGGACGCCAACCTGCATGGCACCTCCATCGGCCGTTTTGACCAGTTCGTGGGCGAGTACGCCGAGCGTGACATCGCCGCCGGCGTCATCACCCGTGAAGAGGCTCAGGAGCTTATCGACCTCTATTACCTGAAGGTCGCTGAATGCAATAAGGTTTGGGCGGCCCGCACCGCTTACTCCTCCCCCGGCTACACCTCCGGCCAGAACATCACCGTGGGCGGCGTCGGCAAGGACGGCAAGGACGCCACCAACATTGTCACCTATCTGTGCCTGGAGGCCATCGGCCGCATGAAGATGCACTCTCCTGTTCAGAGCCTGCGTATCCACAAGGATACTCCCAAGCAGCTGTGGGAGTGCGCCATCGCCGTGAACAAGGACAACGGCGGCATCCCCATCTTTGTCAGTGACGAAGCCATCATGCCCTCTTTGGAGAGCCGCGGCATCGCCCACGAGGACGTGTGGGACTACTGCATCATCGGCTGCGTGGAGCCGTCCCTCGGCGGTTCCGAGTGGCCCGCCTGCGGCGGTCTGGGCATCAGCTCCTACACCAACTTCGTCAACATCTTCCTGCTGGCCATCAACAACGGCAAGTCTTTCCGTCAGGGCAAGGACCCGCTGGTGGACACCACCACCCAGTTCGGCCCTGAGACCGGCTACCTCTATGAGATGAACTCCATCGAAGACGTGAAGAAGGCCTATATCACCATGATGGAGTACTGGGTCCGCTGGTATGCCACCATGGTCAACATCCACGAGCAGGTGGCGCAGCACCACATGCAGCAGCCCGTGGTCTCCGCCATGATGGAGGGCTGCATGGAGAAGGGCAAGGACGTCATGCTGGGCGGCAGCAAGTACAACTCCACCGGCATGTCCGGCATCGGTCTTGGCAACGTGGCCGAATCCCTGCACGTCATTGACGAGCTGTGCTTTAAGCAGAAGAAGTACACCACCCGCGAGCTGTACGACGCCCTCATCAACAACTGGGAAGGCTATGAGGAGATGCGTCAGTACATCATCGGCGAGTTGAAGCACTACGGCAACGGCGAGGCTGACGTTGACCAGTATGCCACCTTCGTGGCCGAGAGCTACGCCGATTTCGTGGTGACCCTCACCACCTCCCGCGGCAAGTACGCCCCTGGTATGTATCCGGTCACCATGAACGTGGTGTACGGCAAGTTCACCGCCGCAACGCCTGACAGCCGTAAGAGCGGCGAGCCTCTGAGCGACGGCATTTCCGCTGTTCAGGGTCTGGACACCAGCGGCCCCACCGCTATTCTCCGCTCGGTGACCTGCTTCGACCACAGCAAATACTCCAACGGCATCCTGCTGAACATGAAGTTCCATCCCTCCGCTGTCAGCAACGACGCCGGAATTGACAAGCTCATCGACCTGATGAAGGCTTACTTCTTCACGCTGAAGGGTATGGAGATGCAGATGAACATCATCTCCTCCGATACCATGCGCGACGCGCAGGCTCACCCCGAAAATTACAAGGATTTGGTAGTCCGTATCGCCGGCTTCTCCGCGTACTTCGTGGAGGTCTACAAGGCCGCTCAGGACGACCTCATCCGCCGCACGGAGCTGAACCTCTAATCGTTCAGCCTGTCTGACACAGCAAAAACGGGCGTCCCATACGGGACGCCCGTTTTTTATGTTCTTTTCACATTTGAAAGACGACCCCGGCCACGGCGGCCAGCAGGATAAAGATGATAGGGTGTATCTTTTTAAGTTGCTTGACCTGCATGGCGATGAACACCGCCGCAAAGAGGATAATCGCCTTCCAGTGGAACAGGCCCGCCGCACCGTCTGACAAAGCCGCGCCTGTGTTCAGCAGGGCAATGGCGGCCACCGACAGCCCTGCCGCGGCAATCAATCCGGTGGAGGCAGGACGCAAGCCGTAGAAAACACCCTCCACCGCCTTGCTCTTGCGGAACTTCTGCAAAAAGCCCGCCACAATGAGAATGACAATAATAGACGGGGTGATAAGGCCGATGGTAGCCACCGCGCACCCCAACGGCCCAGCTGTTTCAAATCCCACATAAGAGGCCATATTCACCCCCATAGGGCCGGGGGTAGACTCGCTGACCGCAATCATGTTGGCCAGCTCCGCCTGCGTGAACCAGCCGGTGCGTACGCCCATGTCCTGCAAAAAGGGAATGGTGGCAAGGCCGCCGCCCACAGAGAACAGCCCCACCTTGAAGAACTCAAAAAACAGCCTCAGAAGGGTCATGCCTCGCCGCCTCCCTTCTTGTTTTTCTTGCCGAAGAAGGAAATCAGCAGGCCGAGCGCCCCCGCCACAATGACGAACGCCACCGGAGAAAACAGCACGCCCAGCGCAGGAGCCAGTCCGGGCGCGGCGGTAGTGAGCAGGGCGGTAAGCTGGTCGGAAAAGACCATCAGCAGGCAGACCGCCGCGGCGATAATGCCGGTGGGCACATCGATGACCGTCTGCTTTCCCAGCCGAATGACGCTGGCCAAAATAAGGGCGCACACACAGGCACGGATACCGGAAAAAGCGTGGATGACGGCGGGCAGCTCTGCAAAAAAGCTCAAAAATGCGGCCACAACAGAGATAATGACCGCCGACGGGAACACCACACCCAAGGTCGCAATGACGCCGCCGGGAACGCCCTTCAGCTTGCTGCCTAAAAAGGTCGCGGTGTTGACTGCAATCACGCCGGGGGTACATTGGCCGATGGCAAAATAGTCGGCCAGTTCGCTCTCGGTGGCCCAGCCCTTGTTTTCCACCACCTCCCGCTGGAGGATGGGAAGCATGGCATAGCCGCCGCCGAAGGTCATAACGCCCACCTTGGCAAAGGTGAGGAACAGGTCAAGATACATGTTCACGCTTCGTCCAGCCCCTCCAGCTCATCCAGCCACAGCCTCGCCACCGCGTCAGACGGCATACGCCAGTCGCCCCGAGGCGACAGAGTGACAGTGCCCACCTTGGGGCCGTCAGGCAGGCAGGAACGCTTAAATTGCTGGGCGAAGAACCGCCGGTAGAAGTTCCGCAGCCATTTCAACAGAGTGGCGCGGTCATACCGCCGGGCAAAGGCGTGCTCCGCCAGACGCAACACCTTTCGGGGCGGGAAACCCCACCGGATGGCGTAGTACAGGTAAAAGTCGTGCAGTTCGTACGGCCCCACCAAGTCCTCCGTCTTTTGGGCAATCTGCCCGCCCACGGCGGGCAGCAGCTCCGGCGAAACAGGGGTGTCCAGAATATCAGCCAACACTGCGGAAAGGCGGCCGTCCTCCTCCGCCTTGTCGTCGGAGACAAAGGATACCAGATGGCGCACCAACGTTTTGGGAATGGAGGCGTTCACGGCATACATGGACATGTGGTCACCGTTGTAGGTGGCCCAACCCAGCGCCAGCTCGCTCAGGTCTCCGGTACCCACCACAAGGCCGCCGTGCTGGTTGGCAATGTCCATCAGCACCTGAGTGCGCTCCCGGGCCTGCCCGTTTTCAAAGGTCACGTCGTGATTGTCCATTGACTGGCCGATGTCCTTGAAGTGGCGCTTCACCGCCTCCCCGATGTCGATGCGCAAAAGGGTGGCTCCCAGACGTTCCGCCAGCTCCACCGCGTTATCCCGGGTGCGGTCGGTGGTGCCGAAGCAGGGCATGGTCACCGCGATGATGTCGGTAGCCGGACGGTTCAGCATCCCCATGGCAAGGGCGGTAATCAGAATGGCAAGGGTGGAATCCAGCCCGCCGGAAAGACCCACCACAGCGGTCTTGGCGCCGGTGTGTTCCAGTCGCTTTTTCAGTCCCAGAGCAGCAATATAGAGGATTTCGTTGCACCGTTCTCCTCGGTCAACGGCATCCTCCGGCACAAAGGGGGTGGGTGAAATGTAGCGGGTCAAAGCAGTTGCAGAAGGCTCCAAATCGAAGGAAAAGCGAATCAGACGGCTTTGAGGGTCGCTGCGGAAGGTGGTCATCCGCTGGCGCTCATAAGCCAGCTTGTCAACATCGACCTCCGAGGCCGTCAGACCGGCGGCAAACCGCCGTTCGCACAGCAGAGCGCCGTTTTCCGCAATAAGATTATGTCCGGCAAACACCAAATCGGTGGAGGACTCCCCCTCCCCCGCGTCGGCATAGACATAGCCGCACACCAGCCGCCCGGACTGCCCCGTGACCAGTTGGCGGCGGTAAGCCGCCTTTCCCACCACCTCATCAGAGGCGGACAGGTTCAGAATAAGCGTGGCTCCGCCCTCCGCCAGCTTCACCGAAGGCGGCTCTGCGGCCCACAAGTCCTCGCAAATCTCCACCCCTACCGTCAAGTTGGGCATGGTTTCGCAGGTAAAAAGCACATCGGTTCCGAAGAAGGTCTCCTGCCCACAGAGGGTGAAGAGCCGGTCGGCAGCGCACCCCGGCTGAAACCAGCGGGCCTCGTAAAATTCGCCGTAATTGGGGATGTTGGTCTTGGGAACGACGCCCAAAATCTCGCCTTTGTGTATTATAGTAGCGCAATTATACAATTTGTTTTGATATTTCACCGGCATCCCCAGCGCGGTGAGCATGTCCAGATTGCGGGTGGCCTCCAAAATGGTGGCAAGGCCGTCCTCCGCACCCTTGAGAAGGGTCTCCTGCAAAAACAGGTCGCCGCAAGTATAGCCGGTCAGGCACAACTCCGGCAGGCAGAGCACCCGCACGCCCTGCTTGTCCGCCTCCCGCATCAGGGTGAAAATCTGCTCTGCGTTATAGCGGCAGTCGGCCACTCTGATTTTGGGCGTACCCGCCGCCACCTTGACAAATCCGTCGCGCATGAAAACGCATCTCCTTCCATGGAAAAAAGAATCAAAATTCCGGCTCTACCGCCGGGCGAATGGTGTAGTTTTCCTGCCGAAGCTGCCGCACAAGCTGGGACACGCTTCCCGGCGAGGCCGTCCCTGCGTCCCACAGCACCCTTGCCTGCCTGCGGCCCGATATTCGGCTGAGTACCCGTCCGGCAGAGTTATTTCCGTCCACGTTGGCGCTGTATTCCACATAGCCCAAGGCGGAAAGGGAGGCCCCGGAGCCGCTTTCCATGGCGAACAGGCCGGTTGTAATACAGGCAACCTTACCCAAGGCTTCGTTGCCCCGCGCCATCTGGGCCTCTAACCCGCCGCCGGAAAGAAGCAGCCCCACGGTGTGGCCGCTGCCCACGATACGCCGCAGGAGGGGCGCAAGCGCCTCTATTTCGCCGGGGCGCACCAGAAACAGGGCGGTATAGCGGTAATCGTCCAGCACATTCAAAATTCCGGACAGGCTGCCGCCGTCTGCCGGGCATTGAACGGCCAAATAGACCCTTGTGCCGCTGTGGTTGTCGTCCTCTCCCTGCGTTGGCTCAGGAGGGTCGTCCGTGCTGGGGGCAGGCGGGGCAATGCTCTGCTGATAACGCTTCAAGCGGGTCTCCATCAGGGAGGCCGCGCCGTCGGTAAAGTCGCTGTCGCTCAGGATGACAGAATTGTTCTTGATGCGTACCAGCTCGCCGTAAGGGGTCTTAATGCGGGACAGGGACAGACCGAAAAACTGGCACACAAAGGCGATGGGAACGTACACCCTGCCGCCCCGAACGATGGCCCTGAAGTAATACATCTCTCCGGTGTGGGCGTTTTTGGAGTTGTTGCTCTCCAAGTCAAAGACCAGCGTCTCGTTCAACGTGTAGAGGGTGCATATTTTTTTCTCCGGATTATAGTTGCAGTTGATGTGCAGGTTGGAGGCTCCGCTTCCGCTTTCCAGCACCGTGCCGGGCACATACAGCACGCCGTCCACCCATGCGGGCATGGAGGAGGCGGTCAGCGGCAACAGATTGTCGTTGATGGCGGTGAAAAAAACGGTCTCCGCCGCGCCCGCCCTTGCGGGCAGCAGGCCGAGGACGCATACAAGAGCGCACAGCAGGGCGCATACACGCTTTTTCATTCGGACGGGCCTCCTTTCCAATCTTTCTAAAAGGAGTATACCACAAATGACCCAACTTGTGATATACTTATCTGCGATAATTTCCGTTTGGTCAAAAACATTTCAAAAATACAGGAGAGATGAAACCATGGATTATGCACAGGAATCCCTGAAAAAGCATTACGAGTGGCGCGGCAAGCTGGAAACCGTACCCAAGATGCCGGTGAAGGACAAGGAGGCCCTTTCCATTGCCTACACCCCCGGCGTGGCCCAGCCCTGCCTTGAAATTCAGAAGGACGCCGACAAAAGCTACGAGCTGACCGGCCGCTGGAACACGGTGGCCGTGGTGACCGACGGCACCGCCGTCCTCGGTTTGGGCGACATCGGCCCGGAGGCCGGTATGCCGGTGATGGAGGGCAAGTGCGTCCTGTTCAAGTCCTTCGGCGGCGTGGACGCCATCCCCCTGTGCGTCCGCACCCACGACGTGGATGAACTCGTCCGCACGGTGGAACTGCTGCAAGGCTCCTTCGGCGGGGTCAATCTGGAGGACATTGCCGCCCCCCGCTGCTTTGAAATTGAGCGCAAGCTGAAGGAGCGCTGCTCCATCCCCATTTTCCATGACGACCAGCACGGCACCGCCGTGGTGACCTTGGCCGCCCTCACCAACGCTCTGAAAATCGTGGGCAAGAAAATGGAGGACATCAAGGTGGTGACCTCCGGCGCAGGCGCGGCGGGTATCGCCATCATCAAGCTCCTGCTGGCCCGCGGCCTGAAAAATGTCGTCATGTGCGACCGCAAGGGCGCTATCTATGCCGGACGTGAGGGCCTGAACGCCGAAAAAGAGGAGATTGCCGCCATCACCAATTTGGAAAAGCGTTCTGGTACGCTGGGCGAGATGCTGGCCGGAGCCGACGTGTTCATCGGCGTGTCCGCTCCCGGCACCGTCACGGAGGAGATGGTGCGCTCCATGGCGCCGGGCGCTATTCTGTTCCCAATGGCCAACCCCACTCCAGAAATCATGCCCGACCTTGCCCTGAAAGCGGGGGCGGCAGTGGTAGGCACCGGCCGCAGCGATTTCCCCAACCAAATCAATAACGTGCTGGCCTTCCCCGGCATCTTCCGCGGCACGTTCGACGTTCGCGCCAGCGACATCAACGACGCCATGAAGCTGGCCGCCGCCCAGGCGTTGGCCGATTTGGTCGGGGACAAGCTCTCCAAGGACTACATCCTTCCCGCCGCCTTTGACGAGCGGGTGTGCCCCGCCGTTGCAAAAGCGGTGGCCGAAGCCGCAAGGCAGAGCGGCGTGGCGCGCATCTGATTGGAAACAGGCACATCCGCGCGGCCGTCAGGAGCCGCGCTTGTGCGCACAATCGCTTTGCACTGCAAACCTTGGCGAAATGAAAACCCGCGGCACAGGCCGACCTGTGTCGCGGGTTTGTCTTATCTTACTCCGTACGGTATCTCTTTTGGGCAATATAGTGGGTATGCAGGATATGATGAGCCTTTTCGCCGCCCGGCTCGCCCAGATACTCCTGATAGACCTGCTGTACCACCGGATTTTCATGGCTCTTGCGGTACTTCTGTCCTGCATCCTGGTCATAGAGGGCTTTTGCCCGCAGCGCCCGCAGGTCGACCCAGTTCCGCACGTCGGCGTGCTGGAGCGGCTGGCCGCCGCCGTTGATGCAGCCGCCGGGGCACCCCATAATCTCAATGAAATCATAGTGAAGCTCGCCGCTGCGCACTCCGTCCAATACCCTTCGGGCATTGTGCAGGCCGGAGGCCACGCATACCCGCACGGTTTTACCGGGCAGCTCATAAGCCGCCTCTTTGATGCCGTCCATGCCGCGCACCTCGTGGAACTCCAGCGGTTTCATTTCGCCGTCCGTCAGCTTCTCCACCACGGTACGCAAGGCGGCCTCCATTACGCCGCCGGTGACGCCGAAAATAGTGGCCGCGCCGGAGGATACCCCTAACAGCTCGTCAAACTCGTCGTCGGGCAGGTGGTCGAACAGCAGGCCCGCGTGGGTAATCATCTTCCCCAATTCACGGGTCGTAAGGGATACGTCTACCGGCAGCCAGCCGTCCTGTCGCATCTCCTCCCGCTGCACCTCGTACTTTTTGGCGGTGCAGGGCATCACAGACACCACGAAAATATTCTTTGGGTCAATGCCCATTTTCTCTGCATAATAGGTCTTGACCAAACTGCCGAACATCTGCTGGGGCGACTTGCAGGTGGACAGGTTGGGGAGCAGGTCGGGGTGGTGCTGCTCGCAGTAATGCACCCAGCCGGGGGAGCAGGAGGTAATCATGGGCAGAGTGCCGCCGTTCTGAAGACGCTGGAGAAATTCCGTCCCCTCCTCCATAATGGTGAAGTCGGCGGCGGTGTCCACATCGAACACCTTGTCAAAGCCAAGGCGGCGAAGCGCGGTAACCATTTTGCCGCCCACATTGGCGCCCACCGGCATCCCAAAGCACTCGCCGAGGGTGACGCGGATGGAGGGCGCGGGGCCGACCACCACATGCTTGGTCGGGTCGCTGAGAGCGGCCCACACCTCGGCGGTGTTGTCCTTTTCCTGCAAAGCGCCGGTGGGGCAGGCCACGATGCACTGGCCGCAGTTGACGCAGTCCACCTCGCTTAAATCGCGGTCAAAGGCGCAGCCGATGTGGGTGTCAAACCCGCGGTCATTGGGGCCGATGACCCCCACCTCCTGATGCTTGCGGCACACAGACACACACCGGCGGCAGAGGATGCACTTGGAGTTGTCCCGCACCAGATGAACGGCGGAATCCTCAATCTGAGGCCGCAGGCCGTCGGAGGCATAGCGCACCGCGTCGATGCCGAACTCAGCAGCAAGCTGCTGCAATTCGCATTGCCCGCTGCGGGAACAGGTGAGGCAGTCCATCCGATGATTGGACAAAATCAATTCCAGCGTAAGACGGCGGGATTTGCGCACCTTTTCTGTGTTGGTAAGGACCTCCATTCCCTCGCTGACAGGGTAAACGCAGGAGGCCACAAGGCTCTTGGCCCCCTTTACCTCCACCACGCAGATGCGGCACGCTCCAATTTCGTTGACGCCCTTCAAATAACAGAGGGAGGGTATCTTGACGCCGATGCTTCGGGCGGCCTCCAGCACAGTGGTGTCGGCGGGCACGGTGACCGGAATGCCGTTGATGGTCAGGCTGACTTGCTTCGCTTCCATGCTCTCCCCTCCCTTAAGCCTTGATGATGGCATCAAAACGGCAGTTGTCGACACATACGCCGCACTTGATGCACTTTTTCTGGTTAATGACGTGGGGGGCTTTCACCGCGCCCGAAATGGCCTCCACCGGACAGTTGCGTGCGCAGAGGGTGCAGCCCTTACATTTGTCCTCCACCACGGTGTAGTGCAGCAGGGACTTGCACACTCCGGCCGGACACCGCTTCTCCACCACATGGGCCACATACTCGTCCCGAAAGTGCTTCAGGGTGGACAACACCGGATTGGGCGCAGTCTGGCCGAGGCCGCACAGGGCGCTGCTTTTCAGGTGCTCGCACAGCTCCTCGATGGTGTCCAAATCCTCCAGCGTACCTTTGCCCTCGGTAATTTTGGTCAGCAGGCCCAGCAGGCGCTTGGTGCCGAT
>JAAWDI010000023.1 GCA_022793685.1 Oscillospiraceae bacterium | reverse complement strand
GTACGGCCCTCCTCGCCGCCCAGACATTCCACCACGCCGGCGCGCTCGTAAAACTGCGCCAGACGGGAGGACAGGTAGGCGGGGTAGCCCTCCTCGCCGGGCATTTCCTCCAGACGGCCGGACATCTCACGCAGCGCCTCCGCCCAGCGGGAGGTGGAATCAGCGATAACGGCCACGTCATAGCCCATATCGCGGAAGTACTCCGCAATGGTGATGCCCGTATAGATAGACGCCTCACGGGCGGCCACCGGCATATCGGAGGTATTGGCAATCAGCACCGTGCGCTTCATCAGGCTTTCGCCGGTACGGGGGTCTTTCAATTCGGGGAATTCCCGCAGAACGTCGGTCATCTCGTTGCCGCGCTCGCCGCAGCCGATATAGATGACGATATCCACGTCGCTCCACTTGGCCAGCGCGTGCTGTACCACGGTCTTGCCGCTACCGAAGGGGCCGGGCACGGCGGCGGTGCCGCCCTTGGCCAAGGGGAACAGGGTGTCGATGACGCGCTGCCCCGATTGAAGGGGCGTTTTCGGCGGGAACTTCTGCTTGTAGGGGCGGCCCACACGGACAGGCCAACGCTGCACCATGGTCAGCTTGACCTCTTCGCCTTTGTCGGTCTTGAGTACAGCCACCGTATCGCGGATGGTGTAATCACCCGCGCCCACCACAGACAGCAGCGTGCCGCTCATCTTGGGCGGCACCATAATCTTGTGCAGGACGGAGCTGGTTTCCGGCACCGTGCCCAACACGTCGCCGCCCGTCACCCTGTCGCCCGCTTTGGCAACAGGGGCAAACGCCCACTTCTTTTCCGGATTCAGAGGAGAGACCTCCACGCCGCGAGTGATGGTGGAGCCTGCCACCTTCATGATTTCCTCCAGCGGGCGCTGAATGCCGTCGTAAATATTCTCAATCAGGCCGGGGCCAAGCTCCACCGACAGCGGCGCTCCTGTGGTCTCCACCGCCGCGCCGGGGCCAAGGCCGGAGGTCTCCTCATACACCTGAATGGCGGCGCTGTCGCCGTTCATGGTGAGGATTTCACCAATCAAACGCTGGTCGCCCACCCGCACCACGTCGGCCATGTTCGCGTCGCTCAGGCCGGTGGCCACCACAAGAGGGCCGGAGACCTTGACGATTTTTCCCATTGTTCTAACCTTCTTTCACAGGGGGATGAGGGGAGCGCAGCTTACAGAATATCTGCCCCAACCGCGCGCTCCACTGATTTTTTTACATTGGCCATGCCGATGCCGAGGCTCCCCTCCTTGCCGGGGATGAGGATGACCGCAGGGGTCAACCGGTCTTTGTACCTGTCCAGCTCCTGCTGCATCTGGGCAGCGTATTGCTCGGTGAGGTAAATCACCGCATAATCCTCTTTGGCCAACGTGTGAAGGGTCTTTTTCGCCTCTTCCGCATCGGCGGCGGGGAATACGTCCAGCCCGAGGGCCTTAAAGCCCATGACGCTGTCGCTGTCCCCCAGCACGCCAATCTTATAGCCGCCGAGGGCGCGGCTCGTTCTCTTGTCAGACATAGCTTTCACGCAGCCTTTCCCGGATGACCCCAGCGGGCAGGCCCGCCATCTTGCCGGTCAGAATGATGCGGATGGCGGTCAGCTCGCTTTCGCGAGCGTACAGGTAGCCGATGAGGGGGTGTTCCCCGAAGGCCACCTTCTTGCCTTGGGTGAGGTAGGCGGTCACTGCGTCGTCGCACGCCTTCTCAAAGGCGGTCTGTGCGCCGCCGTGGAGCACCTTTTCGCCCTCCTTGGCTGCCTGCTCCAGCGGCGTGTGGCTGTACAGTCCGCTCAGCGCCAAAGCGCCCAGCGCGGCCTGCTCCACCTTCGTGCAGTCCACATTACCGCCGGGAACCAGCACCTCGCGAACAAAGTCCGCGCTCTTGTCCATCCGGGCGCACCGCACCGCGCTGCGCAGGTTGGCGCCGTCGATGGACAGGCGGACATAGCCCTCCAGAAAACGGCTGCCCGCTCCCTGTGCGGCGGCAAGCATCTCGCTGAAATAGGCACGGTCAAGGATAAAGTCCGCCAGCTGTGGGTCGCCGCTGCGGCTGAGGGTCTCCTTCGCCTCGTCCACCGCCGCGCGGAAGGCTTCCGCATACTCTCTGCCCCATTCGTCGGCGTGGTAGTCGCTTTGCAGCTTGGCAGTGCCATAGCGGCCCGCGTCCACCAGAAGGCTTTCCGAAGAGAGCCCCATAGCCTCCGCCTTCAGCAGCACCTTGGCATTGTGGTAATCATACTTGATGCGAAACACATCCAGCAGCTTGGGGTCCGGCGCTGCGGAACGCAGCTCATGGAACAGCGCCACCCGCTGTTCCGCCAGAAGGCGCTCCAGCTCTGCGGGGGTGAGGGCGGTCATTTCGTCATAGCCGCACTCTGTCAGCACCTTGGCCGCCTCGGCTGCTGTGCGGGCGTCCAGCATCCGCTCCATGCGCTCCCGGGTCAGCAGCCGGTTTTCCATGGCGTGGATGCGGCCGGAGATATATAGGTAGTCGTTCGCTTTTATCCTGTTTCTCATCGCTGCCCTGCGGGCGCCCTCCCTTCTGTTTTGGGTCTTTCGTCCGACTGTCAGCCGAACAGCACCCCCGCCACCTGTGCGGTCAGCTCCTCCCGCTTCAGGTGCAACAGCACTTCAAAGGAGCAGTTGGTTTCAATCTTATCATCCTTTAGAATGACGCCGCCCGCCATAGGACGGCTCTCCTCCGACAGGGTGAGCTTACCGCCCTTCAACAGGGTGTTTGCCTGCTCCACTACCTGCGCGCCGCAGGCCGTCCGGTCTTTTTCAGATAAAATCACCTGCTCGCAGCCATTGGAGGACGCTGTCGCCGCCAAACCGGCCAGCAGTGCAGTCAGCTTGCCCTGCTCCAGCTTGCCAAGCTGCTCCAGCGCACGGGAAAACGCCTCGTCCACCATGGCCTGCTTGGCTCCCAGAAGCTCCTTTTTCGCCTCCAGCCGGGCGGTGTTCACAAGGCGTTCTTCTTTCGTCTCCGCCTGCGCCTTGCCGCGGGCGACGATGGCAGCCGCCTCCTGCTCCGCTTTGGCGCGGCAGTCGGTCAGCACGGCCTCCGCCTGCGCCTGGGCATTCTCTGTAATGGAAGCGGCTTCGCGCGCCGCGTCTTCTCCGATGCGAGCAATGATGTTTTCAATGCCGTTCATGGTACCCCCTCCTTACAGGGAGAGGCCCATAATCATCAGGATGGAAGCCAGCAGGGACAGGATGGCGTAAAACTCCACCATGGCGGCCATCAGGATGCCTTTTGCGGTCTCCTTGGGCTGCTTGGTGATAAGGCCAATACCGGACACGGCCACCCGCGCCTGGGCAATGGCGGACAGCAGGCCGCCGAAAGCCATGGGCAGACAGGCAAAGAAGATGCCCAAACCGCCGCCAAAGCTGACAGCCATGGGGCCTGCTCCACCCATAAAGCCCAGCTTATTCAGCACGAAGAAGGCGATAACGAAGCCGTACAGGCCCTGAGTACCGGGCAAAATCTGCAAAATGAGGCACTGGGCAAAACGGGAAGGGTCTTCCGTCAGCAGGCCGGCGGCGGACTCGCCCACCATGCCCACGCCGCGGGCAGAGCCGATACAGGAAAGGCCCACCGCCAGGGCGCCGCCCAGCAGCGCCATTGGGATACCAAGATAGTTCAAAACTTCCATGATTACTGTTCCTCCTTGACAATGTCCACATAATCTGTATCTATCTTCAACGGGTCGAACGGACGTCCGCCCTCCTTGTAGAAGCGGCTGAAATACTCCAGATACTGAAGACGTGCCGCGTGAACGTAAGTGCCGATGATATTGACCGCCATATTGAACGCATGGCCAATCAGGAAAATAAGGGCAAAGCCGACGATGCCGGTCATGGCGCCCAGCATATTCACCACGCTGGCGATAACGGAGGTCGCCAGCACCAACGCCATCAGGCGCAGGTAGCTCAAGATGTCCGACAGGTAATTGGTCACGCCGTACAGGCTCTTAATGCCGCCGAACAGCTTCATAAAGATGTTCTTCTCATGGCGGCCCTGGGTCAGCACCAGCGCCAGCACGCCGATAATCAGGCCAACCATGCCGCCGCCCAGCACCAGATAGGCGATGCCGCCGAAGAATACCCACCAAGGCACCACGTCGAGAATGCCGTCCAGCGCCTCGCCGTCCCGAATGCACATATACATATGGATGCACTGGCTGGTGACAATTTGGACCGCGCCCAGCGCCAGCGAGAACACCATCATCTTCATGGGTTCGTCCATGGGGTTGAACAGCGGCCCTGCGCTGAACCACGCCAGCCATGCTGGGAACTGAGCCTCCGGCACGCCGAGGAAGGAGGTGTACACCACCTTCAGCACGTCGCCGAAAAAGCCGCCGAAGGCGAAACCCATCACCGCCGTGGTAACGCCGCAGATGACCATCAGTCCCATCATCTGGCCAATCATGCCTTTGGGCTTCAACAGCTTTTGCGCTAACAGGCCGATGACAATCAGCACAAGCCCATAGCCGAGGTCGGCATACATAATGCCGAAAAACAGGGCGAAGAAGGGCAAAATCAGCGGGTTAGGGTCAATCCCGTCATAGGCGGGCAGCGAGTACATCTCCGTCACCATGTTGACGGGGTAGGTCAGCTTGTTGCTTTTCAGCTTGATAGGCACCTCTTCCGGATTATCCGGTTCGGACAACTCATAAGCGCAGGTATAACCGTCCAGCAAAGCGGTGAGCTTCTTCTCCTCCGGTGCGGTAACCCAGCCGTCCAAAAAGAAGGTTGCGTCGCTTTGCAGCAGACGCTCCCTTGCCTGTTCCCGGCGCAAGCCTTGCTGAAGACGGTCAAGCATCAGCTTGATATTCTCTCGCTGGCCGCCCAGGGCCAGAAGCGCTCCTTTTTCCGCCTGCCATTCCTCTTCCAGGCTGTTTATCTTTGCGCCAAGGCGGTCATAGTCCTCCCTCGGCGTGCCCGGCCAGCCCCGTAGGTTCGTTCTGGTAAACCCAAACCGTTTCACAGCGGAGAGCGCTTCCTCCTCCACGCTGCGGTGGCACATCAGCAGCACATAGTGGGACTCTCGGTAAATGCGCACCGGCAGGAGATACGCCAGCTCCGTGGCCTCCTCCAGCGCGTCCATCACCCCGTCTATATCGGTCGAGGCGGGCAGGCTGCCCGGCATCACTTTCATTTTCTCAGTGGAAGGGTGGTCCAGATTGCGGTCTACCTCCAGCCATGGCTCCAACGTCAACCGTTGAGCCTTCAGCTTGCTCTGCTCGGCACGGATAGCCTCCATCCGTTTGGCATGGCGTGTGATTTCTGCCACAGCCTCCAAGGTTGCGGCGTGGGCAGACTCATCGAAAAGCTGATCCTCCGTCACCGCAGGTCGGGGCGTAAACAAACCGCCCTTGGTCGGGACGTGGGCGTTCAAAGCGTCCAGCGCTGCTGTAAGCGCCGCCCGCTCGCCACGGAATTTGTCCAGCTCCACGCCGCCGGAACGGCTCAGGCCTTCCCATTGCTCCTCCGTGAGTTTTTCCGCCGCTTCTCCAATTTCCACGCATCCCAGATGCTGGAGCTCGTGCAAAAGAGCGTCCCGGTCCTCCAGCATAGCAAACAGCCGCAGCCGCCGCATTTTTACAATGGACATCTCAGCCGTTCACCACCCTTTCCACAATGAGCCTTGCAGCCTCGTCCAGCTTGGCCTCCGCCGCCTTGCGGAGAGCGGCGCAGTCCTGTGCGGTTTCCTCTTGCAATGAGGCAATGCGCTTCCCGGCCTGCTCCTCCGCCTGTTGGAGCAGGGTCTTTACCTGCTGCTCCGCCTTTGCGGCAGCGCTTGCCATCAACTCCTTGCCCTCCCGCTCTGCTTCCAGCGTCGAGCGGCGGGCCTGTTCCATGGCTTCAGCCTTGCACTTACGGGCATTTTCCTCCGCCACGGTCACCTTCTCAATGGCTTCAAGAGACATGGTTTTCACCGCCTTTCCAGGTCGTCTCAAAAAGGAAATCTTTCACCTCTACTAAAAGTATACACAAAAAGTCAATGGGTATCAAGGAGTTTTCTTTTAAAGTTGCACGATAATATTTCCATGATTTTCCTCTTACCTGCACAAAATAACCATATTTCCATTCCCTGTCCTCGTTCCCCCTTTTGCGCCGTTCTATGTCGGTCTTGGCACGATTGAAAAACAGCAGGGACGCAGACAAAAGCCCGCATCCCTGTTGCTCTTTTTGTTTCAGATGATGTCCGCCTCTCTGCGGTAGCGTTCCATGGATTGGCGAAACAACTCCCCGTTGCTGGGCGGCGAATAAGTAATGGCGTTAGCGCCCGCCTGAATGGTGGCTTGTATGCTCTCCTCCGTGGGGCCTCCGGTGGCAATGATGGGAACCTCCGGAAAGTGGCGGCGTATCTTTGCCACGATTTCAGCTGTGCGGGCAGCGCCGGATACATTGATGATGTCGGCTCCTGCCTTCAGACGGGCGGCCACATCAGTGCGGTCAGACACCACGGTAACCACCACCGGAATATCCACCTCTTTTTTCAATTCCCGTACGATTTCATTGTCCGTCGGAGCGTTGACCACCACGCCGAATGCGCCCTCATACTCCGCGTCTTTGGCCAGATTGACCACACGGCTCCCCTTGGTCACGCCGCCGCCCACGCCCACAAATACCGGCATATCGGCAGCCAGCATCACCGCCCGCGTAATGGCAGGTTGAGGCGTAAAGGGATACACCGCGATGATGCCGTCGGTGTTGATGTTTTTGATGATTGCCACATCAGTGGTAAAGGCCAGCGACTTGATACGCCTGCCGAACACCAGAATTCCGGTGGCCTCCCGAATACAGCCGGGAATTTTAATCATATGACTGCGTAACGTACCCTCGTATTCCGGCACGGTCTTGCCGGAGCGGTTGGTGCTCATGAAGACTCCTTTCCCTATGGGGCCGTTTCCAGTACAGCCCAGTGCTTCTCTGTCACGGAGGCCGTATCCGTCCCCTCCGGCAGCACCGCCACCAGCCGTTCCTCGTCCTCTACGCTGCTGCGGTCGCCTGCCGATTGATACTGGATACCGGCGGCAATGTCCGCCTCGTCCACCCACAGCCGGTCACAGTTGGCCAGCAGCATGGACGGCAGAAGGCCGGTGGTCTCGCTTTCCTGCCCCTCCAGCGCCGCGCCGGTGGTACGGATGGACAGCTTGACCTCATGCTTGTCCGTGACAGCTTTCACCGCTTCCAAAAACAGCAGCATATCCTCTGTCCGGTTATCGGGGCTTGCGGGGTAGGTTTCGCCCGTCCGGATGGGGTACGCCTCTTCGTCAAAGGGGAAGCCGCAGTTGTCCAGCAAAATCTCGTCAAAGCCCAGCACGCACAACTCCTCCACCACGCCGAGCAGGTAGTCTGTGGCACCCTTGCTGCTGGGGCTGACCCAGCGGACGCCGCCGCTGTCCTTCCAGCGGTAGCCGCTCTTCCCGATGACGGAAAAGCTCAGACGGTGGGTGGACAACATCCTGTCGCGGAAGCAGGAGATGCGGGCAATGGTGTAAAGGTCGTCGTTGTTGCCCGCGGCAATGGCCGCATTGAGCATGGGGTCGGATTGCGAGGTCTTGGCGTTTACCGCCTCCTGTATGCCGGAAACATAGCCCAGCATCCCCTCGTCTGTTTTCATATCGAATACGGCTGCGGACGCGCCCGCCTCTTGCAAAAGTCCCGCCGCCGTGCCGTCCGTCAGGCTGGAAACGGGCAGCAGTACCGCCTTGACCGTCCGGCTCTCCACCACGACTGTCGGTTCAGGGGATTGTGTCTCGTCCACCACCAAACCGACATCGTCAGGGTCCTTCGGCTCGTTTCGTTGAAAGAAGGGTATCTCCAGCCGGGCACCGTCCTCTGTGTAAACAAGGAAGCGGCTCAAGACCAAAAAGGCGCAAATCAGCAGCGCCAGACACACGACCACGCCAATCAGCACTGCCCGCGCAGCGCCGGTGCGGCGGCGTCCGCGATAGGTGCCATATCCGTTGGAGCGTCTCACAAAACCCCTCCTTTTGCCGGTAAGTGTAATCTCGTATTATATAGTATATCACGAAATATTGGAAAAGAAAAGAGCGGAAACGTTTTTCTCCGTTTCCGCTCTTTTTGACTTGTCAGCCGCCCAGGTAGGCCTTCTGTACCGCGTCGTCGTTAAGAAGCTCCTGACCGGTTCCGCTGGTGACCACCTTTCCGGTCTCCAGCACATAGCCTCGGTCTGCCACGCTGAGGGCCATCTGCGCGTTCTGCTCCACCAGCAAAATGGTGGTGCCCGTCTTGTGCAGCTCTCGGATGATGTCAAAAATCTGCTCCACCAGAATGGGGGCCAGACCCATGGACGGCTCATCCAGCATCAGCAGCTTCGGCCCCGACATGAGGGCGCGGCCCATAGCCAGCATCTGCTGCTCGCCGCCGGACAAAGTGCCCGCAATTTGCTTGCGGCGCTCCTTCAGCCGGGGGAATTGTTCATACACCTTTTCCAGTCCAGGGGCTACGGTAGACTTGGGCTGGGTGTATGCGCCCATCTCCAGATTTTCTTCCACCGTCATCTGAAGGAAAACCCGCCGCCCTTCGGGGACGTGGGCCAGACCCTGCTCCACGATTTTATGGGCGGGTACGCCAGCCAGCTTCTTGTCCAGAAACTCAATGGAACCGGTGGCAGAGTGCAGCAGACCGGACACGGTGTTCAAAATGGTGGACTTGCCCGCGCCGTTTGCGCCGATAAGGGTGACAACCTCGCCGTCCTTCACCTCGAAGGAAACGCCCTTGATGGCATGGATTGCGCCATAGTAAACGTTGATGTCGTTGACTTTCAGCATGGCTCACCCCTCCTTTTTCTTTCCTAAATAGGCCTCGATGACCGCCGGATTACTCTGAATCTCCTCGGCGGTGCCCTTGGCGATAACCTGGCCGAAGTTGAGCACGCAAATACCCTCGCAGATGCTCATAACCAGGCTCATGTCGTGCTCAATGAGCAACACGGCAATGTGGAACATATCCCGAATTTTGACGATATTCTCCATTAGCTCCGCCGTTTCAGAGGGGTTCATACCCGCCGCCGGCTCGTCAAGGAGCAGCAGGCTGGGGTTGGTGGCCAGCGCACGGACAATCTCCAGCCGCCGCTGTGCGCCGTAAGGCAAAGAACCGGCCTTGGCCTCCGCCATATCCTGCATATCAAAGATGGACAACAGTTCCAGCGCCCGCTGGTGGGCGGCCTTTTCCCGCTTCCAGTAGCCCGGCAGCCGCAGAATACCGGTCAAGGCGGAATAGGCCTCCTGATTGTGCAGGCCTATCTTGACGTTGTCCTCCACGCTCAGATTCCCGAACAGGCGGATGTTCTGGAAGGTGCGGGCGATGCCCATGCGGTTTATCTGCACCGTGGTTTTGCCGGTGGTATCCATGCCGTCCAGCAGAATCGTTCCCTTGGTGGGCTGATAGACCTTTGTGAGCAGGTTGAACACCGTGGTTTTGCCCGCGCCGTTGGGGCCGATAAGTCCGGCAATCTCCGTGCGGCCGATGGTCAGGTTGAAATCGTCTACCGCCTTCAGGCCGCCAAACTGGATGCCCAAGTGGCTGCATTCCAAAATGGGGCTTTTGTCGATGTCCCGCTCCGGAATGATGGAATGGCTGGGGACGGGTACCATTTTACCCCGCTCAAACTCTTTCGCCATCGCCAAGCCCCCCTTTCCGCACTGGGATGATTTTCTTCAGCAGGTTTTTCAGCTGGTCGTTGTTGGTGGCCAGCATGACCAAAATCAGCACGATGGCGTACACCAGCATACGGTAATCGGCAAATTCGCGGAGCGCCTCCGGCAGAATGGTGAGCACCACCGCCGCAATGATGGAGCCCCACATATTGCCCAGACCGCCCAGCACCACGAACACCAGCACCAGAATGGAGGTATTGAAGTTGAACTTGCTGGCCGCCAGATTGGAGTAGTTCAGGCCGTACAGTGCGCCGGCGGCGCCCGCCAGCGCGGCGGATAGCACAAAAGCCATCAGCTTATACTTGGTGATGTTGATGCCCACGCTTTCGGCGGCGATGCGGTTGTCGCGGATTGCCATGACAGCCCGCCCGCTGCGGCTGTTCACCAAATTCAAAATAATGAACAGGGTCACCAAGATGAGGACGAATCCGGCGGCGAAGGTGGCAATGGTCACCGTGCCCGTTGCGCCCTGTGCGCCCTTTATGATGGCAACGCCCGTTTCGTCCATGCCCAGGTCTGCCACGGTCAGCGTTCCGCTGGCATTGAATAAAATGTGCAGCCCGTTGGAATCATAGCCTACCAGCAGACAGGTGAGCAAATCCTTGATAATCTCGCCAAAAGCGAGGGTCACGATGGCCAGATAGTCGCCCCGCAGGCGGAGCACCGGCACGCCCACAATAACGCCCGCCACCGCGGCGAACAGCGCGCCGACAACCATAGCCACCGCCAGACGCAGGGGCGCAAAGGGAATGGCCTCCTGCAAGCTCATGGCGGCCACGATACCGGAAAACGCGCCCACGCTCATAAATCCGGCATGGCCCAGGCTCAGCTCGCCCAGCACGCCCACCGTCAGGTTGAGGGACAGCGCCATGACTACATAGCAGCAAACGGGAATCAACAGGCCGCTCAGGGAACTGCTCAGCACGCCGCCGCTTTTCAGCAGGCTCACCACCACAAAGGCGATGATAACGCCAAGGTAGGTGGCAAAGTTCGCTTTGGAGGCTTTCTTCATGGTTCCTAATCTTTTCATTCCGTCCACACCTCAAACTTTCTCAGGCACATATTTGCCCAGCAGTCCGGCGGGACGCACCAAAAGCACCACAATCAGCACGGCGAACACGATAGCGTTGGCCAGCTGCGTAGAGATGTAAGCCTTGGCCATGGACTCGATGATACCCAGCAGAATACCGCCCAAAAACGCGCCGGGGATAGAACCGATACCGCCAAACACCGCCGCGGTAAAGGCTTTGATGCCGGGCATGGAACCGGTGGTGGGCATCAACGTCGGAGAGAACGAGCACAGCAGCACGCCGGCCACCGCCGCCAGCGCCGAGCCAATGGCAAAGGTCATGGAGATGGTTCTGTTGACGTTGATGCCCATCAGCTGGGCTGCGCCCTTATCCTCAGAGCAGGCCCGCATGGCCTTGCCCAGCTTGCTTTTGCTGGTAAATGCGGTCAGGGCAAGCATGATAATGATACAGGCGATTACCGTCAGCAGGGATACATAGGAGATATTCAGTTGGCCGCCGAACAGGGAAAGCTGGTTCTGCACCACTGGGGTAAAGGACTTGGGGGCCGTTCCGAATAAAAGCTGCGCCGCATTCTGCAAAAAGTAGCTGACGCCGATGGCGGTAATGAGCACCGCCAAGGACGTAGCCGAGCGCAGTGGCTTATAGGCCAGCCGCTCAATGATAATGCCCAGCACCGTACAAACCAGCACAGCCAGCAGGATAGAAATGATTTTCCCTGCGGCTACCGCTCCCATAGAGGCGTCCGGCCCCAGCAGGCTACTGCTGAGGGCAGATGTGGCGTAAAATGACACATAGCCGCCCACCATGATAACGTCGCCGTGGGCAAAGTTCAGCATTTTGGCAATGCCGTACACCATGGTATAGCCCAAGGCGATGATGGCGTACACGCTCCCCAGGCTGATACCGCTAATCAGATAGGAGAGAAATTCCATAACTTGCACCTCTCTTTTTCTCACCTTCTATGGCAGAAACAGAGGCGTCGGCCCATTCCGGACGCCCCTGTTTCCACCATAGAAAAAGGAACGCGGGGCCACCGGAGACCATTCCCCGGCAGCCCGTGCGTGTTCCAAATCGTTTTGTTCTGCGCGATTACTGAGTGACGTAGGCGCCGCCCTCGATAACCACAATCACGGGTGCCTTGGCAACCTCGCCGTTGGCGCTCCAGGTCATGCTGGTGCCGGTCAGGCCATCCACGCTGAAGTCGGCGGCGGTAAACTGGGCAACCAGCTTCTCGCAGATGTCGGCGGCGCTCATGTCCGGAGTGCACTCCGCAGCCATCAGAGCGTTATAGATAGCATACACAGCGTCATAACCGTCGGCGGCAAACTGGTTGGGCGTGCTGCCATAGCGGCTCTCGTACTCCGTCACGAAGTTCTTGGTCAGGTCGTCGGTGCCCCAGGCATTGAAGGGAGTCATGAGCATAACGCCCTCGGCCAGAGCGGTGTCGAAGCCCTCCAGCGTCAGGATGCCGTCCATGCCGTCGATGCCGAAGAAGGTGGGGGCATAGTTCATCTGCTTGGCCTGGCTCAGAATGACGGAAGCGGGCTGATAATAGATGGGCAGGTACACCAGGTCAGCGCCCTGGGACTGCGCGCCGGTCAGCTGAACGTTGAAGTCGGTCTGGGTATCCTTGTTGAAGGTACCTTCATAGACAATGTTCAGGCCCTTGGCGGACGCCTCGGCGGCAAATGCGTCGCGGACGCCCTGGGAATAAGCATCGTCGTTGCGGTAGATGATGGCAATCTTCTTGTCGGCCATGTGCTCAGCCATGTAGTCGGCGGAGGTCACGCCCTGGTTGGGGTCGGTGAAGCAGACCTGGAACATATTGTCCTTGCCGGCAGTCACGTCTGCGGAAGAGGCGGACGGAGTCAGGCCGAAGATGCGGTCGCGGTTCAGCTCGGTGGACACCGCGATGCAGGAGCCGGTGGTCACGCAGCCCACAAGAGCCTGCATACCCCAGTCCTTCAGGTTATTGTAGGCGTTGACGCCCTTCTCGCCGTCAGCCTCGTCGTCCTGCGCGTTCAGCTCCAGCTGAACGCCGCCCTTGGCGTTGATTTCATCCACGGCAATCTGCGCGCCGTTCATGGCGGAGGTGCCGTAGATGGCGTTTTCACCGGTCAGGGGGCCGATGCCGCCCAGCTTGAAGGCCTCTCCGGCCACAGGAGTGGTGCCGGTGGGGTCGGGGGTCTGCTTGCTGTCATCGTCTCCGCCGCCGCAGGCAGTCAGAGAAACGCACATGACAGCCGCAAGAGCAAGAGCAATCATGCGGAACTTTTTCATTTAAGGTTCCCTCCTTTTAAGATGTTGACAATTATATAGACGTACAGCATGATTGTCAACCAAAAAATTGCACAAAGGGCGGCCTGTAATTGGCCGCCCTTTGTCACGAATGAACAATCTCCCCTATATTACGATGCCGCCGTTGGGCTGAAGCACCTGTCCGGTGTAGAAGCTCCCTGCGTCAGAGGCCAGAAATGCGATGCTTTGCGCCACCTCCTCCGGCGTCCCGATGCGTTCCAGCGGCGTTTCTTCCCTGAGCGCAGCCAAATCCGCCTCTGTCAAGCGGCTGTTCATGTCGGTGGCAATGACCCCCGGCGCCACGCAGTTCACCGTGATACCGGACGGCCCAACCTCCTTGGCCAGCGCCTTGGAAAAGCCGATAACAGCGGCCTTTGCGGCGGAATACGCCACCTCGCAGGCGCCCCCCGTCACCCCCCACATGGAGGATACCGTGATGATGCGCCCCGTCTTGCGGTGTATCATATGGGGCAAAGCCGCATGGCAGCAGTGAAATACCCCATCCACGTCCACGGCGAACACCTTCCGCCATTCCTCCGCAGTCATTTCGTGGAGAAGTCCCTGCCATGTGACCCCAGCGTTGCATACCAAAATGTCAAGTTGACAAAATTTCTCCAACACATTGTCAACCATTTTTGCCGCTGCCGCTCCGTCGGAAACGTCAGCCTGCACCGCTATGGCAGTGCCGCCGTTATCCCGAATTTCCGCGGCCAACGCTTCCGCCTCCGCTTTTGAGCGGTTGTAATTCACCGCCACGGCGCACCCTTCCGCCGCCAAAATCCTTGCCGTGGCCGCGCCGATGCCCTTGGACGCTCCCGTGACCAACGCCACACGCCTCGTCATTTCAGCGCCTCCCTTGCCGCCTTGGCCATGGCGGCCTCGTCCAGCTTCTCGTGCAGGAAGTGCTCCAAAGCGAATACTCCCTGATAAAGCAGCATCCCAAGTCCGTTGGCCGCAGGCAGTCCGTCCCGCCGGGCGCGCGCCAGCAACGCCGTCTCCGCCGGACTGTAAATCAGGTCAAAGACCCCGCCGCCGGACAAAAGGCAGTCCACAAAGGACAAATCCTCAAACTGCCCTGTTGTGCCCGTCATGCCCAGACTGGTGCAGTTGACCATCAACGTACTTGCCCCAGCCGCCCGCTTGAGGCTCTCGCCGTCAAAACCGGCAGGCGCAAGCACGCCGGAGGCATCCAGCGCGCAGAGTGTCTCCGCCTTTTCGACAGTGCGGTTGCATACAATGACCTTTTCTGCGCCCGCCTCCGCCAGCTTGAGGGCCACCGCCTTGGCCGCCCCGCCCGCGCCCAGCAGACAGATAGTGCGGCCCTGCGGCTCCACGCCCATGTCCAGCAGCGCCCGCAAGAAGCCTCGCCCGTCGGTGTTATAGCCTTCGGCTGTGCCGTCCGCGCTGATAGACACTGAATTCACCGCGCCGAACCGCTTGGCGTCCGGACCGAGGGTGTCCACCAGCGGCACCAAATTGAGCTTGTGGGGCATGGTGGCGTTAAAGCCGGTATAGCCCTCCGCCTTGGCCCGCTTCAGCCATGCCGCCGTATCCTCCTTGGCCACCCGCACCGTACCGTAAGCGGCGGGTAGACCCAAGGCGGCCAGCATGGCATTTTGCAGAACGGGCGACTTGGAGTGTTCCACCGGGTCGCCGATGACGCACAGCTTCACTTGACGCTCCATCAGGCTTGCCCCTCCAAAAAGTAGTCCATGGCCATGGTATAGCCCTTCAAGCCCTGCCCGTAGATTTGCCCCACGCAGGCGGGGGCGGTCACCGAAACCGCCCGAAAAGCCTCTCGGCTGTGAATGTCGGAGATATGCACCTCATAGGCGGGCACGTCGACGGACTTAAGCGCATCGTGGATGGCATAGCTATAATGGGTGTAAGCGCCGGGGTTGATGACGATGGCGTCATACACCCCCTGGGCCTGCTGGATAGCGTCGATGATAGCGCCCTCGTGGTTGGAGTGAAAGCACTCCGCCGTGCTGCCGTGGCCGACGGCATAGTCCTTCACCAGCGCACACAAATATTGGTAGTCCTGCCTGCCGTAAATGGCGGGTTCCCGCTGACCCAGCAGGTTCAGGTTGGGGCCGTTGATGATGAGAAATTTCATGGGGAACACTCCTCCAAAAAGATGGCCGCAATCAATTTGGCCGCTTCCTCTACGGTTTTTGTGTCGGAAATTGTATGCTGTGCGTATTTTTTGTAGAGAGATATACGTTCTGTATAGAGCTTGTAGAGCTTTTCACTGTCGCTGCCGATAAGGGGGCGGCCGCTGTGCTCCTCTCCGGCGATGTCTTCTATGGCCCGGTCACGGAAAAATATCACGCCGTTTTCCCGAAGGGCTTCCATGTTTTCTTTTCGCAGAACAACGCCGCCGCCGGTGGCAATGACAGTCCCGGACATAGCCGCCGCCTTGCGGACGGCGGCGGTCTCCATATCGCGGAAAACGGCTTCTCCGTCGCCGGAGAAAATCTCCGGAATAGAACGCCCCGCCGCCTCCACAATCATCTGGTCGGTGTCCACCGCAGGCATATGGAGCCGTTTGGACAGCTCCTTGCCCACCTTTGTTTTGCCGCAGCCGGGCATTCCAATGAGCACGAGATTTTTCACGCTCTCACCTCAGTCCAAATTGGCCTTGAAGTTGCCCAGCACCCGGAAATCCGCCGTGGTCTGGGACAGCTCGTGAAGGATGCCGTCCATATCTTCACCGTCCAACGTACCGGTGAACTCCAAAAAGAACATATACTCCCAGCTTTTGCCCGTCAGGGGGCGGGACTCCAGCTTCACCACATTCAGGCCGCTGACGGCGAAGATGCTCAAAATCTCGTGGAGGCTGCCGCTCCGGTGGGGCAGGGTGAAGATGGTGCTGATTTTATCCCGCCCTTCCCGCAGCTCCGGCTTGGGGGAGATGACCACAAACCGGGTGGTGTTGTTGGCGTTGTGGTTGATGTGCTTGGCCAAGATGGTCAGGCCGTACAGCTCTGCCGCCCGCTCGGAGCAAATGGCCGCCTTGGTCACGTCGCCGCACGCCGCCACATATTGGGCGGAACCCGCGGTGTCCGCCTGAGGCACCTGCCGCCAGCTTGGGTGGGCGTTCAGGTACTGCTCGCACTGAAACAGGCCCTGTTCGTGGGAGTAGACCGCCTGAATGGTGTCCAACGTGGCTCCCGCGGGGGCCATGAGGCAGTGGGCCACCTGTACGGTGGTCTCGCCCACCAGATAAAATTCATATTGGGTCAGCAGGTCGCAAATCTGCCGGATGGCCCCGGTGGAGCTGTTTTCGATGGGAGCCACGGAATAGTCCGCCCTGCCCTCTTTCAGGGCACGGAACATATCCTCAAACTGTTCCAGCCCCTCACAGCGAACGCCCTCTCCGAAAAAGTCCACGCAGGCCGCCTCGCTGTAAGCCCCCGGCACACCCTGATAGACCACCCTTGGGTCATCGACAGGCTGGCGGGGTGCATGGAACGCGGCGGCAAAGCGGGCATAGCCGGGGTCCTCCAGCCCCTCTCGCACCAGCTTGCGCTGTTGGCGGCGGGAGATGGACATGATGGTCTCATACAGCCGCACAAGGTCCAGCCGGGACGCCCCGTCAGGGGCAAGCGCCGCCTTGGCGGCCAGCACCTCACGCTCCCGTCCGGAGTCCAGCACGGGAATGGCGTTTTTGAGCTTGTACTCCCCCACCTTTTGAGTGACCGCCATCCGCTTTAGGAACAGGCCCGCCAGCTCCTTGTCGATGGCGTCGATTTGTTTCCGCAATTCATCCAGCTCGTTCATCGGTATTCCTCCGCCAGCGCCGCGTAATCGGCCGCGTGTTGTTTCAGCTCCGCCTTTTCGGCATCTGTCAGGGGGCGCACCACTTTGGCCGGGCTGCCCAGCACCATACTGCCATCCGGAATGTCCGCTTTGCCGGTGACCAGCGCCCCCGCGCCGATGATGCAGTCCTTCCCCACCTTCGCGCCCGTCAGCAGAATAGCGCCCATGCCCACCATGGTGCGGTCGCCCACCGTACAGCCATGGACGATGGCTCCATGCCCCACCGTCACGCCGCCGCCCAGTACCACGGGACAGCCGGGGTCGGTGTGCAGCACCGCGCCGTCTTGGATGTTGGTGTTCTCCCCCACCGTGACGGGGGCTGCGTCCGCCCGAATGACGGCGTTGTACCACACCGAGCAGCCCTTGCTGAACTGCACGTCGCCCACCACCTGCGCGCCGGGCAGAATGACCACATTTTCATCGGAAACATGAACTTGATACTTCATCGCAACGGCTCCTTTTCCCACAGCCGCCTGCCGGTTTACAACCGGAGCGGGATTTGTTACAATCGTGTTGTCAAATAAAATGGCAAGGAGGCTACCCAATGAGCAAGCAGCCTATCATGGTATTTCAAATCACCATAAACCCGACAGAAATTTCTGAGTTGGAAGGCCCCACCGGCAAGGTGAAGATGATTCCTTTCCCCGGCACGGTGGACTCGCCGCTGTTCAGGGGCGTCATCCGTCCCGGTGCGGTGGACGTTCAGGTCACCAACGCCGCCGGTATCCGCCACATGTGCGCCCGCTACTTCTTTGACGGTACAGATGCAACGGGGAAGCCCTGCCACCTGTTTGTGGACAACAACGGCTATTTTGAACCGGACAGCTCGCCCAGCCCCTTCCGCACCGCGCCCACCTTCCTCACCGACAGCCCGGAGTTGGCTCCCTATCTCCACAGCGCCCACTTCCGCACGGAAGGCCACCCGCGGGAGGGCGGCGTGGAAATTCGCGTCTTTGACGTATTGCAAGAGCAGGAATAAGATAACCTCCCCCACGAAAGCGCACTTTCGTGGGGGCTTTTTATCTGCTTAAATCCCCATCAGCTCGCAGGCGGCCAGCGCTGCGGCGGCCTCGATGACAGGCACCGCCCGGTGGACGATACAGGGGTCGTGGCGGCCTGTGATTTCTATTTCAGTCTCTTCTCCGGTGGACAAGTCCACCGTTTCCTGGGGCAAGGCAATAGACGGCGTGGGCCGCAGGGTAACCTCAAACACCACCGGCATCCCATTGGTGATGCCGCCGTTGAAGCCGCCCGCGTGGTTGGTTTTGGTGACGATGCGCTCCCCCTCCTTGGCAATGGGGTCGTTGCCCTCGCTGCCCCGCATAAGGGAAAACGCCACCCCCGCGCCGAAGGCCACCGCCTTTACCGCAGGCACGGCAAACAGGTATTGAGAAAAGACACCCTCTCCGTTCTGGCCGAAGTCAGGCGCGCCCAGTCCTGCGGGCAGGCCGTCCACCACACACTCGATGGAACCGCCCACTGAATCCTCCTGCTCCCGAGCCTCTAAAATGGCGGCCTTCATCTCCTCTCCGGCGGCATCGTCCAGCACGGGGAAGTCCTTTGCCGCCACGCCGTAGAGCTGGCTCACGTCGTCAAGGGCGGTATCGTTGACGCCGTAAATAGAGGAGATATGGGCCCCTACAAAAATGCCGGTCTCTTTTAATATCTGCTTGGCCACCGCCCCGGCAAACACCAGCGGCGCGGTGAGCCTGCCAGAAAAATGGCCGCCGCCCCGATAGTCGTTGCAGCCGTCATAACGGACGAAACCCGCAAAATCCGCATGGCCAGGCCGGGGCAGGGTACGCAGCCTCTCATAGTCTCCGGAGTGCTGGTCGCTGTTGCGGATGACGGCGCAGAGCGGCGTACCCGTGGTTTTGCCCTCAAACACACCGGAGAGAATTTCCGGCTCGTCCGCCTCCTGCCGCTGGGTGGACAGGGCGTCCTTTCCCGGACGGCGGCGTCCCAGCTCGCTGCGAATGAACTCCATGTCCAGCACAAGTCCGGCCGGTACGTCCTCCAGCACAACGCCGATGGCGGGGCCATGGCTTTCTCCGAAAATGGTGTATTTCATCCGTTCTCTTCCTTTCTCACGCGCCTGCGTTCCCTTAAGCCCGCCATATCACGGTCTCTTCCAGCGGTCTCCTTGGCCGCGCCGGCGGCGCTTCGTCTGCATAGCCGACGGCTAGAGCGGCAACCAACTCGCCAGCCTCCCCAAGCCAATCCTGCAATTCCGCCTGCGCAAAACAGGTGTCGCAAATCCAAAGGCTGCCCAAGCCAAGGGCCGTAGCGGCCAGCGTCATATTCTCCACGGCCGCCCCGATGGATTGGGCGTTGCAGCGCTCGTAGATTCGCTCCTCCGCCGTCAGAACGGTGTGAAGGTCCATGCCAATGGGGTCGGCTACAAAAATTAAGACGGGCGCTTGCCGCATTATATTCAGGGTTGCCTTCGCGCCCGCCAAATACCGGACACTACCCGGCAAAAGCGGCGTTTCCCGCTCCCGTGTCAGCCCGCGGTCCATAGCCGCCAGGGCCTCTTCTTTCGCGCTCCCTTCCGCCACAATGAAGCGCCAGGGCTGGCGGTTCTTGCTGGACGGCGCGGCGCTTCCGGCGCATAAAATCGTCTCTATGTCCGCGCGGGACACTGGGGTGCTTTGGTATCGCCTGATGCTTCGCCGCCCATGAAGCACTTCCAGCATATCCTTACTCTGTTTCACGGACGCCTCACTCCGCCCAGTTCAATTCTCCGCCCAGCCTTACATAGTCCTCCCAAAAGTTGGGGTAGGACTTCCGAACGCTTTCCGCGCCGCAGATGGTCACCGGCTCCACGCAGCGGGTTGCCGTGATGGCCAGCATCATGGCGATGCGGTGGTCGTTATGGGCGTCCACCGTGCCGCCTCGAAGGCGTTCCGTTCCCACGATGGTCAGGCTGTCCGGGCCTTCCTCCACCTGAGCGCCCAGCTTACACAGCTCCTCACGCACCGAAGCCAGCCGGTCGCTTTCCTTCATGCGCAGGCGCGCGGCGTTGACCAGTCGGGTGGTCTGTCCCACCCGCGCGGTGGCGATGGCCGCCAGCGGCGGCACCAGGTCCGGGCAGTCGGAAACGTCAATCTCTACGTCCTCGTGCCAGCTCAGCCGCCGGAAATGGTCGCCCATCACCCGGTCTCCCTGAGCGGAATTCTGCTCCAATCCGGTTACATCCACCAGATTGCCCAAGGCCATGGCCGCGAACCAGAATCCCGCCTGAGACCAGTCGGTTTCCACTCTGGCGTGGATAGGAGCATACCGCTGGCCTCCCTTGATGAGAAAGCCGTGGCCTGCCATCGGCTCCACCTCCACGCCGGAGGCGGCCAGCGCCACAGCGGTCATATCCAAATAGCTGCTGGATTGCAGGGAGGTAGTGCTTTTTAAGTAGGATTCCCCTTCCATCAGGGGCAGGGCGTACAGAAGTCCGGTAAAAAACTGGCTGGACACATCGCCGGGCAAAGCCCAAATACCGGAACTGAGTCTTCCCTGCACGGTCAGTGCATTGTCTGTCCGCTCATAGAAGATGCCCTTTTCATCGAACATATCAAAATAGGGCTTTTGGGGGCGCTCCATCAGGCGGCCCTGTCCGGTAAAGACGCCGCCGCCCCGCACCGCCACTGCAATGGGGATAAGGAACCGCAGGGTGGAGCCGCTTTCGCCGCAGTCCATTTGCGGCAGCGCCAGCTTTCGCTCGGCAGATCGAAAATCAGCGCCTACGCCTTTCAGCACAAGGGTCTCGCCCTCCCACCGGACGCCCGCGCCCAGCTCCGCCATGCACCGGAGGGTCGCCTCAATGTCCTGTGAACGGGCCACGTTCTGAATGATGCTCTCCCCTTCTGCCAGAGCGGCGGCGATAATAAACCGGTGGCTCTGGGACTTGGAGGGCGGCGGCGTAATGACGCCCGCCAGCGGCTTTGGTGTAATGGTTACTTTCATGGCTTATCACCGTCCATAGATGGCGTTCAAGTGCTCCAGAAGAACGTCCTTTTTCATTTTTACCGGCTTTGCTTTGCCGATGCGCTCCAGTAAAATCATGGTAATGTCGTCTCCGGTCCGCTTTTTGTCCAAGCCCACCGCCTGCACCATGGTCTCCCACCCGCAATCGATGTGGGTAGGCAGGCCGAGGGACGCCGCCACATTCAAAATATCCTGCGGCACAGCGGTGTCCGTCACGCCAAGCGCCACGCCCAGCCGTGCGGCCACACACATACCTGCCGCCACCGCCTCGCCGTGGCTCCATTCGGTGTAATGCCCTGCCAGCTCGAAGGCATGACCCACCGTATGCCCAAAATTCAGGAGCATCCGCTTTCCCGTGTCCCGCTCGTCCTCCTCCACCACCTGCCGCTTGACGTCGCAGCAGGTGTAGAGGACGTGCTCAATGTCCGCCATGATTTGCGCCCGGCTGGGGCGGGCGGCCAAAAAGTCGAAAAAGTTCTTGTCCCAGATGCAGCCGTATTTGATGACCTCCGCCATACCGCCGGAAAACGTGGCGTCCGTCAACGTATCCAGCGTATCCGGGTCCATCAGCACCAGCTTGGGCTGCCAGAAGGCGCCCGCCAGATTTTTGCCCGCCTGAAGGTCGATTGCCACCTTTCCGCCCACGGAGGAATCCACCTGCGCCAGCAGGGTGGTCGGTATCTGAATGTAGTCCACACCCCGCAGGATGGTTGCAGCGGCAAAGCCCGCCAGGTCGCCCACCACGCCGCCGCCGAGAGCCACTACGCCGTCGGTGCGGGTCAGTCCGGCGGCCATCATTTTTTCCCACAGGGCCACCAAGTTTTCAGCACATTTTGCCTTCTCTCCCGCAGCGAAGCTGTGGCAAATTACCTGAAAGCCCGCCTTTTTCAGGCTGTCCGCCACCCTGCCCAAATAGAGGGGCAGAACGTTGGAGTCGGTAACGACAAACAGGCGCTTTGCCTTGGGACACGCCTCCCGGACCGCCTCGCCCGCTTTCTCCAGCAGGCCGCGCTCAATCCGAATATCATAGGCCCTGCCGGGCAGGGCGACTGTCAGCGTCTTCATCTGTACGCACTCCTTCGGTAACAACGGGCTTTATTTTACTATATGCTTCCCCATCAGGTCAACCAGCCCGCTGATTTTACCCATCAAGGCTTCAAACTGCTCCGGCGTCAGGGACTGTGCGCCGTCGCATTTGGCGTGGGGCGGGTCGTTATGCACCTCGATAATGAGGCCGTCCGCACCGGCGGCGATGGCCGCCATGGCCAGCGGCTCCACCAGCCAGTTCGCCCCGCCGGAATGGGAGGGGTCTACCACCACCGGCAGGTGACTCATCCGCTTGATTGCGGGAATGGCCGCCACGTCCAGTGTGTTGCGGGTGTAGCTCTCAAAGGTGCGGATGCCGCGCTCGCAGAGAATGACGTTCTCGTTGCCCTCGCTCATGATATACTCCGCCGACATGAGCCACTCCTCATAGGTGTTCGCCAAGCCGCGCTTGAGCAGGACGGGCTTGGACATCTGTCCCACCTCTTTCAGAAGGTCAAAGTTCTGCATATTCCGCGCGCCAATCTGCACCACGTCCACTTTTTCCTCAAACAGTTCGCAGTATTTGGGGCTCATCAGCTCTGTGACGATGGGCAGGCCGGCAGCCGCCTTGGCCTCCAGCAGAAGCTCCAGCCCTTCTACCCCCATCCCCTGAAAGGAATAGGGCGATGTGCGGGGCTTGAACGCGCCGCCCCGAAGCATGGCCGCGCCGGACTGCTTCACGTCCTTTGCAACCTCAATAATCTGCGCTTCCGTCTCCACAGAGCACGGCCCGGCGATGACGCCGAACGCCCCGCCGCCGATTTTCGCGCCGCCCACCGTGACTGCGGTGTCCTCCGGGTGGAACTTGCGGTTGGCCTTTTTGTACGGCTCCTGCACCCGCATGACGCGCTCCACATTTTCATTGAGGGTAATCCGGTGCATATCCACCGCCGTGGTATCTCCCACCAACCCCAAAATGGTGCAGCCTACGCCGTTGGTAACGCCCACGTCAAGGCCCATTCCCTGAAAATCACGAATCAGCTTATCAACCTCTACCTGCGCCGCGCCCGGCTTCATGACAACTACCATAAATATATCCGCTCCTTTTGTTCCAAAATAAAAAAGGCGCCCATTGATGAAACTCAATGAGCGCCTTTTGACAGGCCATAGCAGTACCGCTTGCTTTTATGCAGCCGCGCCGCGTCTCACCCAGTTCATCCCGCTGTTTTTCTCCATGCCAAAAAAGCCGGCGCCCGTAAATCGAGCCCAGCCAAAGGAAATAAAAAAGCGAGATGCAGTTTTGACCGACCGGTTTTGCATGCGGCACTTCCTTTTTCCGATTTTGGGGGTATTATACTCCAGCTTTGGGGAAATTGCAAGAGGAATTCTTTCCGCTTTCAAAATACCGCCTGCACCAGCACCATATACAGGATGGTGCCGCCGAAAATGGATAACAGGTTATTCTTCTTCCACACATGGAGCGCCACCACCGCAGCTCCGGCAATAAGCTGGGGGGCCCACCCGTCCGGCGAAGCAAAGCTGGTGGCGCGCAGGCAGTAAATAATCAGCATGGCGATGATGGCAGGAGGCAGTACCCGCCCCAAATAGAGCACCACCTTAGGCGGTTCGCCGCCCCGGTCGAACAGGGCGAAGGGCAGGAAGCGTGTGAGGAAGGTCACCGCCGCCATAACTGCAATGCTGGCGACCGCTCCGGCTGTCGTCATGGCGCGTCCCCCCTCTCTTCATCAGCCTGCCCGACGGGGGCGGCTGTCTGCTCCTCCGCCTTTTCCAATTTGACCCGCAGCAGAAGCAGCGCTACAATGATAACGCACAGGGCCGGAATAAGCATCTTTTCCGGACCGAACAGAAGCAGGCCGGCCACGGTGGCTCCCAAGCCCAGCAGCACCGGCAGGTGGCTTTTATAGCTCTGCCACTGCTCTACCGCAATCACCAGAAACAGGGCGGTCATGGCAAAGTCGATGCCCTCCGTGTTGAACTTAATGAGCGCCCCGGCCACACCGCCGATGACCGACCCGATAATCCAATAGCTGTGGTCTAAAACGGCCACCCAAAGGTAATAGGAATGTGCATCTACGCCGATGGGCACCTGGGCCGACGAAAGAAGCGCATAGGTTTCATCCGTCAGGGAAAAAATGAGGTAAAACTTCTTAAAGCCCTTGATGTCACGGAATTTCTCCAGCATGGACAGCCCATACACCAGATGGCGGACATGAAGAATAAAAATGAGCAGGGCCACCTGCGCCAGCGCCGCGCCGGTGGAGAGCAGCGTCACGCCCAGATACTGGCCAGAACCTGCATAGATGGTCAGGCTCATGAAAAAAGCCCAAACCGCGTTGTAGCCCGCGGCATTGAGCATCAGCCCAAAGGCAATTCCGATGGCCAGATAGCCCATAAGCACCGGCACCGTAGCGGGGAACGCCGCGCGGAGTGCGCTTTGCTTCAACCTCATCACCTCATTTTGGCGAAAATTGTACTTATTTTACTGCGCCGCACATCAAAAATCAACCCTCTTGCATTTTTCACCATTTTTGCGTATGCTATGGAAGAAAGGAGGCTCTCCCATGAAAAAGCTGCTGTTTATCTTTAACCCCCATGCCGGAAAAGGCCAGAGCCGCGCCAACCTGACCCTCATGCTGGAGACCTTCGCCCATGCCGGTTACCGCACCACCATCCACTTTACCCGCAGCCACGAGGACGCCACCCGCACCGCCGCCGAAATCGGCGCCCATTTTGACCGGGTGGTCTGCTGCGGCGGAGACGGCACTCTCAGCGAAACGGTGACCGGACTGATGGAGCTTCCCTCTCCTCCTGTGCTGGGCTATGTGCCCGCAGGAACCACCAACGATTCCGCACGGAATTTCAGCATTCCCAAGGGAATGGACAAGGCCGCCGCCACCGCCGCCTTCGGCGTGCCGCGGCCCTATGACATCGGACGGTTCAACGGCCGCCCCTTCGCCTATGTGGCCGCCTTCGGCGCGTTCACCCAAGTGGCCTATGACACGCCGCAGGAGCTGAAAAGCAGGTTCGGCCATCTCTCTTACGTCATTGCCGGAGCCGCTTCCCTCACCTCTATCCAGCCCTACACCCTAAAGGTTGAATACGACGGTGGCGTACTGACCGGCAATTTCATCTATGGCATGGTGAGCAATACCTACTCCGTCGGGGGCTTTTCCCTGTTCCCAGACGACCAGGTACAGCTTGACGACGGAAAACACGAGGTCATGCTGGTGCGGGAGGGAAAAAGTCTGGCCGACCTTCACCGTCTGCTGCAAAGCCTCATCCAAAAAACGCCGGTGGACAAGAGCACGGTTGAGGTGTTCCACACCTCCCGCCTGAGCATTGTGTCCAAGCAGCCAGTGCCGTGGACGCTGGACGGCGAGTTCGGCGGCGTTCACTCCGAGGTGGATATCGTGAACTGCCGCCGGGCTATCTCCGTGGCCTGCGGCGCATAAAAAAGAAAAAGCGCCCTCCGCCGCTGGCGGAGGGCGCTTTGTTTTACGCATGGGGAATATCTGTATAGTCGGAAATGTCACGGCTTACGGTACACAGGTCGTCCACCGACAGGTCGTGGATGTCTTTGTGCCCAGTCACGCGGGCAAACATTTTCAGTTCCTCCATGCTCACCCGCAGGAAATTTGCCACCCGCTGGGCGCCCGGCTCTGTCTGAAGCCGTTCCCGCAGAGCGGGGTCTTGGGTCGCCACGCCCACCGGACAGCGGCCTCCGCCGCAGATGCGGTACTGCTGGCAGGCCAGGGCAATCAGCGCAGACGTTGAAACCGCCACAGCGTCGGCTCCCATGGCGATGGCCTTTGCAAAGTCGGAGGACACCCGCAGGCCGCCGGTGATAATAAGCTGCACATCGCTGCCCATCTTATCCAGATACTTTCGCGCCCGATAGAGGGCATACACCGTGGGAACGCTGGTGGAATCCCGCAGCAGCAGGGGGCTGGAACCCGTGGCGCCGCCGCGGCCGTCGATGGTGACAAAGTCCGGCTCGGCGTGAAGGCAGAAAGCCAAATCCCGCTCGATGCGGCCCGCCGCAATCTTTATGCCGATGGGCCGCCCGCCGGAAGTCTTCCGCAGCCAGCCCACCAAGCACTTCAAGTCCTCTTTGTCGTCAATGCCGGGGAAACGAGAGGGGCTTTGAATATCCTCGCCTATGGGCTTGCCCCGCAGGGCAGCAATCTCCGGCGTCACCTTTTCCGCAGGCAGGTGTCCGCCCATGCCGGGTTTGGTCCCCTGCCCAATTTTAATCTCAATGGCGTCGGCAGCATGCAGATTCTCCTCTGTGGCGCTGTAACGGTTCGGTATATATTCAAAAATATACCGGTACGCCGCCGCCCGCTCCTCAGGAAGCTGACCGCCCTCGCCGCCGCCCACAGCCGTGCCTACGGCGGCGCTTCCCTTCGCCAGCGCCACCTTGGCCTCCTTAGAAAGAGAGCCGAAGGACATATGGGAGATAATCACCGGACCTTCCAGCACCATAGGCTTGTCCGCCTTGGGGCCGATGACCGTACGCAAGTTGACTTCCGCTCCTTCATCCAGAGGCATGGGGTCAAGCTGCGCGCCCAGCAGCAGAATGTCGTCCCAGCCGGGCATGGCCATTCGGGTACCCATGGCCGCCGACAGGCTCTTGCCCGTCACGGCCATCTCGTGTATCTCCTTCATATAGCGCACGGTTTCATCCCGCCGGACATACTCCGCCGGGTAAGCCAAGGGGCCGCTTTCCGCCTGCTCCGGGACAGTCGGCTTTTCAGCCAGCTTTTCAAAAACCTCTCTGGGCTGATGGCACACAGGACATTCTGTCAACTCGGAAAAAGGCTTACCCTCTTTTTCTTCGTCGTAAACGTATCCGCAAACGCTGCACTTATACCGTGCCATGACGCACCCTCCTAAAATTAAGAATAATTCGCATTTATTCTATTCCTGTTTCCCGTTTTGTCAAGAGCGGGGTATCCTTCTGAACCTGCTTTTATAAAAATGCCTGCCGGACGGATTTGCGTCCGGCAGGCACATTTTTATATTTTTTCCACCGGCAGACCGGTCAGGTACCGCCGCACCATATCAAAGGCATGGTGGGCCGCTGTGGTACGGATACGGTCGCGGCCCTGTCCCTGCGCCACCTTCCGCACAAAGGTTCCATCTGCCGTGGCAAGCGCCAGATAGACCAGCCCCTCCGGGTTGCCGTCTCCGTCCGGCCCCGGCCCTGCCACACCGGTGGACGATACCGCCAAATCGCAGCCCAGCGCCTTGCGGGCGCCCTCCGCCATGGCGCGCGCCACCTCTTCCGACACCGCGCCTTTCTCCTTGAGCACTGCCTCCGGTACGCCCAGCAGGCTTTGCTTGACGGCGTTGGTATAGCTGACCACGCCGCCCGCAAACACTTTCGACGAACCGGGCAGGTCAGTCATACGCTTGGCGATAAGGCCGCCTGTGCAGCTTTCCGCCGTTCCCAGGGTCAGGCCCTTCTCCTCCAGCAGGGGAAGCACCGCCGCCTCCAGCGACTTCACATCTGCGCCATAGACGATGTCGCCCAAAATGCCTCGCACCTCGTCCTCCACCGGAGCAATGAGCCTACGGGCTTCCTCCTCCGTATCTGCCTTGGCAGTGATGCGCAGTTCCACCTCGCCTACCTTGGCGTAGGGGGCCAGCGTGGGGTTTTGCAGTTCGTTCATGCGGTCACGGAGGAGCGCCTCCACCGCCGACTCCCCGGAACCGAATATCCGCAGGCTGCGGGAAACAATCATGCCGTCAGACAGCTTTTGCAGATACGGCACCGCCCGGTGGTGGAACATGGGGGTGCACTCTCCCGGCGGGCCGGGCAGCATGATAACGTGAACGCCGTCCGCTTCAAAGGCCACGCCGGGGGCTGTGCCCCAGTCGTTCTGCAAGATTTCGCAATCCTCAGGCAGCATAGCCTGCTGGAGATTGTTTTCTGTAAATTTCGCGCCGGGAAGCCGCTTGGTGAAATAGGCCTTAATGCGTTCCGCCGTCGGCTCATGGAGCACCAGCTTTTTGCCGAACACCTCCGCCAGCGTCTGCTTGGTCAGGTCGTCGCAGGTGGGGCCGAGACCGCCGGTGGTGATGATGACATCCGCCCGCTTTCGGGCAATCTCAATGGCCTCTTTCAGCCTCTCCGGGTTGTCGCCCACCACTGTGTGGTAATAGACGTTGACGCCCAGCGTGGACAGTCCTTCCGAAACCATCTGGGCATCCGTGTTCGCGATGTTGCCCAGCAGCAATTCGGTTCCAACTGCAATCAGCTCTGCGGTATGTGCCATGGGCGCTTCCTCCCTTATGCTCCTAAATTCAAAATCACCCGCTCTATCTGGTCAAAGGCCTGCTGAACCATGGCCTCTATATCAAGGCCTTCCTCCGCCCGCTCCACCTCGGCACGGGTAGGCCGCAGGCGGGGGTGGCGGGGGGTGAACACCGTGCAGCAATCCTCATAGGGCAGAATGGAGGTCTCCAGCGTGCCGATGCGCCGGGCAATTCGGATGATTTCCTCCTTGTCCATGCCCACGCAGGGCCGGAGAACGGGCAAGCCGGTCACTGCGCCGGTGCAGCCCATGGCCTCCATGGTCTGGCTGGCCACCTGTCCCAAGCTCTCGCCGGTGACGATGGCGTGGGCGTCGATGCGGTGAGCCACCTTGTCCGCAATGCGCATCATGAAGCGGCGCATGACAATAGTAAACAGCTCCTCCGGCACCTTACGGCGCAGCTCCTCCTGAATGGCAGTAAAGGGCACCACATGCACCACCACCCGTCCGCACCAAGGTACCAGCAGACGGGCCAGCTCCAGCACCTTTTCTTTGGCCTCCGGCGAGGTATAAGGATAGCTGTAAAAGTGCACCATATCCAATGCGACGCCCCGCTTGGCCACCATCCAGCTTGCCACCGGCGAGTCGATGCCGCCCGACAGCAGGCTCACCGCCCGTCCGGTGGTGCCCACCGGCAGGCCGCCCGCCCCCAGCTCCGGGTCGGCGTGAACATAAGCGGCATAATCCCGCACCTCCAGATAGACAGTCAGCTCCGGGTTGTGAACGTCCACCTTCAAATTGGGGTAGGCCTCGTCCAGCTCTCCGCCCACATACTGGGACAGTTGAATGGAGGTCATGGGGAAGCTCTTGTCCGCCCGGCGGGTCTCCACCTTGAAGGTTTTGGCCGTTCTCAGCCGGTCGTCCAGATACTCCATGGCGGTTTTCAGCATGGCGTCCTTGTCCTTCTCGCAGGGGCGGGCCAGCGAAAGTCCCACCACGCCAAACACCTTTTTCATGGCCTCGTAAGCGCCCTCCACGTCAGCGCGCTCGTCCTTCGGCTCCACATAGGTGGTGGACTGGCGGGTATAGACCCGAAAATCCCCGCAAGGGCGCAGGCGGCGGACAATGTTCCCCTTCAGCTTATCCTCAAAGCTGCGGCGGTTCAGGCCCTTCAGCACCATTTCCCCCAGCTTGAGCAAAATCATCTCGTTCAAAATTCTATCTCCTCAGCGTCTGAAATATTCACTGGCCCGGTATTGAATCGCCTCGGCCAGATGCTCCACCTCGATTTTTTCGCTGCCCTCCAAATCCGCAATGGTGCGGGCCACCCGCAAAATGCGGTCATGGCTGCGGGCGGTGAGGCCCATGCGCTCAAACGCGCCCTGTAAGACCGTCTCGCCCGCTTTATCCAAAGCGCAGCAGACCTCCACCTCGGCGTGATTCATGTGGGCGTTACAGTCGGGGCCGTTCTCTCCAAAGCGTTCCGCCTGCATGGCCCGCGCAGCGTCCACCCGCTTTTTGATGTCGGCGGAGGATTCCGCCGGGGCGGGGGCGCGCAGCTCCTCAAACTCCAGCGCGGGCACCTCCACATACAGGTCGATGCGGTCCACCAGCGGCCCGGACAGCTTGCCCAGATATTTCTCCACCGCCTGCCTCGTGCAGCGGCACCGTCCGGAGGGGTGGCCGTACCAGCCGCATTTGCAGGGGTTCATGGCGCACACCATCATAAACCGGCTGGGGAACACCTCTGTGGCCGCCGTGCGGGTAAGCTGTACCTTGCCCTCCTCCAACGGCTGGCGGAGCACCTCAAGCACATCCTTGTGGAACTCAGGCAGTTCGTCCAAAAACAGCACCCCGTTGTGCGCCAGCGAAATTTCGCCGGGGCGGGGCAGCGGCGCGCCGCCTCCTGCCATCCCCATGGCGGAAATGGTGTGATGAGGGCTACGGAAAGGGCGCCTTGTCAGCATGGGCTCTTCCTTGGTGGTAAGGCCCATGACGGAGTATATCTCCGTGCTCTCCAGCGCCTCCCGTCGGGACATGTCGGGCAGAATGGACGGCAATCGCCGGGCCAGCATGGACTTCCCGCTGCCCGGCGGGCCAATCATGGCCAGATTGTGTCCCCCAGCGGCGGCAATTTCCAGCGCCCGCTTCACCTGCTCCTGCCCCTTCACCTCCGCAAAGTCGGGACAGTCCAGCGGATGCTCCCCCGGCTCCCACGCGCCAGCAGACCGGATGAGCCGTTCCCCCCGCAGGTGTGCCAAAAGCTGGGGAACATTCTCCACAGGATATACCGTCATCCCTCCCGCCAATGTTGCCTCGGCGGCAGAATCAGCGGGAACAAACAGCTCGGTTATCCCTGCCAGACGGGCGGCCACCGCCATAGGCAGCATCCCGGTGACAGGCCGCAGGGAACCGGACAGGGACAGCTCGCCCACAAAGGCCGCCTGTTCCGTATTTTTGAAGGACACCTGCCCCCCTGCCGCCAAAATGCCCACCAAAATGGGAAGGTCGTACACCGTGCCCGCCTTCTTCATATTCGCGGGCGCCAGATTGACAGTGATGCGGGAAACAGGGAAATCCAAGCCGCAGTTTTTGATGGCGGCGCGCACCCGTTCCCGCGCTTCGCTCACCGCCGCGTCAGGCAGACCAACCACATTAAAATTGGGCAGTCCGCCAGAGAGGTCGCACTCCGCCGTGACCGGATAACCCGTTACGCCGTGCAGGCCCAATGACCTCACCTTGCAAAACAACGGCATTCCCTTCTTTCCTGCGAAAATTTGCATATATATGGTAAACTTCATTATACGGCAATGGGTCCTGTTTTGCAAGAGCAGCCCCCTTCTTCTCGCATCTTCGGGAAAAATATATGGTGAACCTGACAATTCCCGCCGTTCTTTGAGACGCTGAATAGATGAAACGACGAAAATTCTTCCCGAAGAAAATCTATCGTTTACAAACGCGGCGGCAAACTGGTATCATAAAAATTAGAACATACTGGGAATAACCCATTTTGATTTGAGGAGCAAGGAGGAATTTCGCATGGCAAGAAAGCTGAAAACCATGGACGGCAACACCGCCGCGGCCCATGTGGCCTACGCATTCACCGAGGTTGCCACCATCTTCCCCATCACCCCCTCATCCGTGATGGCAGAGCTGGTGGACAAGTGGTCTGCCCACGGTCTGAAGAATATCTTCGGCCAGACGGTACGGGTGGCCGAAATGCAGTCCGAGGGCGGCGCCGCGGGCGCTATGCACGGCTCGCTGACCGCAGGCGCCCTCACCACCACGTTTACCGCGTCCCAAGGCTTGCTGCTGATGATACCTAACATGTATAAAATCGCAGGTTCTCAACAGCCCAACGTCATCCATGTTTCCGCCCGGGCACTGGCCACCCATGCCCTGAGCATTTTCGGCGACCATTCCGACGTCATGTCCTGCCGCCAGACCGGCTACGCCATGCTGGCCTCCTCCAATCCGCAGGAGGCTATGGATTTGGGCGCTGTGGCCCATCTGGCCGCCATCACCGGCAAAGTGCCCTTCCTGCATTTCTTCGATGGTTTCCGTACCAGCCACGAGGTGCGCAAGGTTGCCACCTGGGACTATGACGAGCTGGCCTCCATGGTGGACTGGGACGCCCTGAACGAGTTCCGTGAGCGCGCCCTGAACCCCGACCACCCCGTCCTCCGCGGCAGCGCCCAAAACCCGGACATCTTCTTCCAGACCCGTGAGGGCGCCAATCAGTTCTATGACGCCCTGCCTGCCGCCGTAGAGAAAGTCATGGCGCAGGTCAACGAGAAAATCGGCACCGACTACAAACTGTTCAACTACCACGGCGCGCCTGACGCTGAAACCGTCATGGTCGCCATGGGCAGTGTGTGCGACGCCGCCGAAGAGGTCGTGGACTACCTGAACGCCAAGGGTGAAAAGGTGGGGCTGGTGAAAGTGCGCCTGTACCGTCCTTTCGCCACCGACCGCTTTGTGGCCGCCATCCCCGCCACCTGCAAGAACGTGGTGGTGTTGGACCGCACCAAAGAGCCGGGCGCTCCCGGCGAGCCGCTCTATCTTGATGTGGTCACCGCTCTGGCAGGCACGCCTTTTATGAGTTGTAAGGTCTGCGGCGGCCGCTATGGTCTGGGCAGCAAGGACACCACCCCCGGCGGCATCATTTCCGCTTTCCGCAACGCCCAGTCCGCCCAGCCGGTAAACTCCTTCACCATCAACATCGTGGACGATGTGACCTATAAGAGCCTGCCCGTCACCGAGGAGCCCGACGTGTCCGCCCCCGGCACCATTGCGTGCAAGTTCTGGGGCTTGGGCAGTGACGGTACCGTGGGCGCCAACAAGAACTCCATCAAAATTATCGGTGACTACACCGACCTGAAAGTGCAGGGCTACTTCCAGTACGACTCCAAGAAGTCGGGCGGCGTTACCATCAGCCACCTGCGCTTTGGTGAGAATGAAATCAAGTCCACCTATTACGTCACCAAGGCCGACTTTGTGGCCTGCCACGCCCCCTCCTACCTTGACAAGTACGACATCGTGCAGGACGTAAAGCCGGGCGGCTCCTTTCTCATCAACTGCGCTTACAGCGCCGAGGAGCTGGGGAACATTCTCCCCGCCGCCGCCAAGCGCTATATCGCCCAAAACAACGTCAAGGTCTACACCATCGACGCTATTGCCATTGCCCGTGAACTGGGTCTGGGCGGCCGCACCAACATGGTGCTCCAGTCCGCCTTCTTCAAGCTGGCGAACGTCATTCCCATTGACGACGCCGTGGCCTATATGAAGGAGGCCATCGTCACTTCCTATGGCCGTAAGGGCGAAAAGGTCGTGGCGATGAATCAGGCCGCTGTTGACGCGGGACTCACCGCTGTCAAGGAGCTGACCATCCCCGCCGGTTGGGCCAACGCGCAGGACACTGCGGCGGAAACTGTCGTAGATGCGGCACGCCCCGACCTTGCCGCCTACGTCAAGGACGTGATGCTCCCCACCAACGCCATGAAGGGCGACTCCATTCCCGTATCCAAGCTCATGTCCGGTGTGGACGGCACTCTCCCTCAGGGCACCGCCGCCTTTGAGAAGCGCGGCATTGCCGTGGAAGTCCCCCACTGGCTACCGGAGAACTGCATCCAGTGCAACCAGTGCTCCTATGTCTGCCCCCATTCGGTCATCCGGCCCTATGCCCTCACAGAGGAAGAGAAGTCCGCCGCACCGGCAGACATCAAGAGCCTGAAGATGCTGGGCAAGGACTGCGAGAGCTACTCCTTTGCCCTTGCCGTGTCCGTCATGGACTGCACCGGCTGCGGAAGCTGCGCCAACGTCTGCCCCGCCAAGGAAAAGGCGCTGGTGATGAAGCCCCTCAGCGAGGAAGCCAACCAACAGGCCGTGTTCGACTACTGCGAGAAGCAGGTTACTCCCAAGGAGCTGCCCCTCAACCCCCTCACCGTCAAGGGCAGCCAGTTCAAGAAGCCGCTGTTCGAGTTCTCCGGCGCTTGCGCGGGCTGCGGCGAAACTCCCTATGCCAAGCTCATCACCCAGTTGTTCGGCGACAAGATGTATATCGCCAACGCCACCGGCTGTTCCTCCATCTGGGGCGGCAGCGCCCCCTCCACGCCGTACACCGTGAACGCCAAGGGTCACGGCCCCGCGTGGGAAAACAGCCTGTTTGAGGACAACGCCGAGTTCGGTTACGGCATGTATCTGGGTTACCGTGCTGTCCGCAACCGTCAGATTGAAAAGACCCGCCAGCTTATCGCCATCCCCTACTGCGATACGGAGCTGAAGGCCGCCGCCCAGAAGTGGCTGGACACGCTGGAGGACATGGACGCCAACGCGGAGGCCACCGGCGCTTACATTGCCGCACTGGAAGACGCCCTGATGACGGTAGACGAAGTAGTCGCCTTTACGGCCAGCCCTGCCGCCAAGGAAGTCTTTGACGACAAGCAGCCTGAAATGGCGGCACACGCACAGGCGCTGAAAGCCTCCGGCGCAACCTACTGCGACTGCGAAGCCTGCACGCTGGCCGCTGAAATTCTGGAGCGGAAGGACTTCCTCTCCCGCAAGTCGGTGTGGATTTTTGGCGGCGACGGCTGGGCCTATGACATCGGTTACGGCGGCCTCGACCATGTGCTTGCCTCCGGTGAGAACGTCAACGTCTTTGTGTTCGACACTGAGGTGTACTCCAACACCGGCGGTCAGGCCAGCAAGGCGACCCCCACTGGCGCTGTGGCGCAGTTCGCTGCGGCCGGTAAGACCGTGAAAAAGAAAGACCTTGCTCAAATCGCCATGCAGTACGGCTATGTGTATGTGGCGCAGGTGGCCATGGGCGCAAACTATCAGCAGACCTTGAAGGCCATTGCTGAGGCGGAGGCCTATGACGGCCCCTCCCTTATCATCGCCTATTCCCCCTGCATCAACCACGGCATCAAGAGCATGGGCAACTCCATGGCGGAGATGAAGCACGCGGTGGACGCCGGTTACTGGCACCTGTTCCGCTTCAACCCCGCTCTCTCCGCCGAGGGCAAGAACCCCTTCCAGATGGACTCCAAGGCGCCTACCGCCGACTATCTGGACTTCATCCGTGGCGAGGTTCGTTACAGCTCTCTGGAGCGCACCTTCCCCGACCGGGCGCAGGCGCTCTTCGACGCTGCCAAGGAAAACGCGGCGGAAAAGTACCGTCAGCTCACCCGCCTGTCCTCTTTCTACGAGAAGGAAGAACAGTAATCTCCCACACCAAACAGGGCGCGGCGCTTAAAAGCGCCGCGCCCTTCTTCTCTGCCCTGCTTGACAGGGCTTTTCGTTTGCTGTATTATTCTGTTAGACGATATATCGCGTCGCATAATAGCTGGAGGGAGGCGCGCACCATGCCGGAGCATTCCCAGCCCATGAGCGAGGCCATGTACTATATCCTGCTGTCCCTGCTGAAGCCGGGCCATGGCTACGGCATGATGCAGCGCATCAGGGAGCTGTCCGGCGGGCGGGTCAACATGGGGCCGGGCACCCTGTACGGCGTGCTCACCCGCATGAAAAAGGACGGCTGGATTACGCTGGCGGAGGAAGACCTTCGACGAAAAACCTATGCCATCACCGACGCCGGACATGAAGCTCTGGCGGCGGAATACCGCCGCTTGCAGCGGCTGGTCGCCGACGGCCATATCATCGAGGAGGAGGGAACGCCGTGAAGACTTGCATCCGTTTCCACCCGCCGTATTACAACCCCGGCGCGGTGGAGTCCTTCTATGAAAAAATGGCCTCCAAGGGTTGGCTGCTCTCCGACCGGCTCGCCTGCTTCAGCCAATTCCGCAAGGCAGAACCGCAAAAGCTCCGTTACCGTATAGAATACTGCACCGGCCCCTTTGGCGGGCGTGCGGAGATGCCGGAGGAACAGCTGGCGCTGTACCGGGACTGCGGCTGGACGCTGGTGGACGAAAAACGGCAGTCCTACCTGTTCTGCGCCCCTGCGGGAAACAGCGCACCGGAACTTTACAATGACCCAAAGCAGCAGGCGGAAACGGTCAACGGTATGCGCCGAAACGCCATCCTCGCACTGTGTCTCCTGCCCGCCATGATTTTGCTGTGCCTTTTCGTAAACTCCTTTCGCGGCCTATTCCTCAGTGACATTATCTGGTTGACCTTTGTCACCGTCTGGCTACTGCGCTCTATCCTCGGCATTCTGGGGCTGTACCGCCGGCTGCGCGCCGGGCTGCCCCTTCGCCGGGACGCTGCGGGCAAGCCGTGGTATATCCTGTGGCGGCTTGCCACCGTCGTTCTGTTCGTGGTTTGCTCGGTGCTGTCCTACCGCTCCGGCTCCTACCTTCTCGCCACCAACGCCGTCACCCTCGCCCTTCTTTTTAATGACGGATAACAGGCCGCTCCATCCTCACAAGGGAGGTTCGCACGATGAAAAAAACCTGTCACCGCTTCCACCCGCCGGAGTACGACCCCGGCGCGACGGAGGTTTTTTACGAAAACATGGCTCGAAAGGGCTGGGTACTCAAAGAGCGGGGCACTCGCCTCAGCGCCTTTCGCCGGGAGGAACCGCAGGAGCTGCGCTACCGCGTGGAATATGTGGCGGACAAGGCGGCCGAACCGCGGGATATGCCGCAGGAGCAGCTTGCCCTCTATCTGGATTGCGGCTGGACGCTTGCAGCCTATGAGCGTTGCTTCTACATTTTCTCCACAAAAGCGGACAATCCGGCGCAGGAATTGTACTCCGACCCCGAGGAGCAGGCGGAAACCGTGCGCTCTTTCGACAAGATGTCAAACTGGTCGGTTTTTTACCTTCTGGTTTTGGGAGTTCCCATCATTATCTGGCGCATTCTCCGCCTTAAGTCGGTCAACGCGACAGAGGCCGAATGGCGGACGGCATCCCTCTCTCTGATTGGGCTGTTTCTTTTCTATGCTTCGCTCTATACGCCGCAGCTATTCAGCATTCTGGGCTGGAAGCGGCTCTACCGCCGCCTTGCCGCCGGGGAGCCTGTCAGGCGGGGCGGCAGACGGTGGTATCTCCTGTGGCGGTGGCTCTGCCTCATCCTGTTTGCTGTCAGTATTTTCCTTATATATTATGGGCTTTACCGTCTTTCCTTGCTGTAAACCAACCCCTTGCCCACATACAAAAACGCCCCCAGCCGCCAATGGCGGCCGGGGGCGTTGCTTTTTATGTCCTCAGTGGTTGATGACCCGCACCCGCAGCACGCCGTCGATGGCGCGCAGCTCCTCCACCACCGCGTCCTTCACGCGGGCATTGATGTCGATGAGGGTATAGGCGTAATCCTTCTTGGACTTGTTGGTCATGTTCTCCACGTTGACCCCTTCGCTGGACAGTACGTTCATGATGCTGGACAGCATGGCGGGGATGTTCCGGTGGATGATGCACAGGCGGCAGATGCCGCTCCATTCCATGGTCACCCGCGGCAGGTTCACGGAATTGACAATGTTGCCGTTGGCCAGATAGTCCTCCAACTGGCGGGCCGCCATAACGGCGCAGTTTTCCTCGCTCTCCGGTGTGGAAGCGCCCAGATGGGGCAGGGCGACCACGTTCTTCGCCGTGGCAATCTTCCCGTTGGGGAAATCGGTGACGTACTTGGCCACCCGCCCCTGCTCCAGCGCCGCAATCATATCGTCGTCGCACACCAGCTCGCCCCGGGCCAGATTCAGCAGCCGCACGCCGCCCTTCATCTTCCCAATGGATTCGGCGTTGACAAAGCCCTTTGTTTCGTTGGTGCAGGGGATATGTAGGGTAACGTAATCGGATACCCTGTACAACTCCGCCACGTCCTTTACCACGTGGACGTGCCGGTCAAGCCGCAGGGCTGCGTCCACCGACAGGAAGGGGTCATAGCCGTACACCTCCATGCCCAAATGGAGGCCGATGTTGGCCACCAGCGCGCCAATGGCGCCCAAGCCCACTACACCCAGCGTCTTGCGGTACAGTTCGGGACCGATGAATGCGGACTTGCCCTTTTCCACGGCGGCGGCCAGGCCCTCGCTGTCGGCGGCGGCCTGCTCCTTCACGAATTCATAGCCGCCCATCACATCGCGGGACGCAATGAGCATGGCGCACAGCACCAGCTCCTTGACCGCGTTGGCGTTTGCGCCGGGGGTGTTGAACACCACGATGCCCGCCTCGCTGCACCGGTCGATAGGGATATTGTTGGTACCCGCACCGGCGCGGGCAATGGCCCGAAGCTCCGCAGGAAACTCATAGTCGTGCATGGCGGCGGAACGCACCAGAACACCGTCCTCCTGCTCTACGTCGCTCCCCACCTGAAAGCGGCTCTGGTCGAGCACCGCAAGGCCGCTGGGGGAAATCTTATTCAGTGTCTTAATGCGAAACATGGCAGTTCCTCCTTACCCGTTTTCCCGGTCAAAGGTGCGAATCAGGTCACACAGCTTTTCCACGCCCTCCATGGGCATAGCATTGTAAATGGAAGCCCGCATACCGCCCACCAGGCGGTGACCCTTCAGGTTGACCAGTCCGGCCTCGGTGGCGGCGGCCACGAATTTAGCGTCCAGTTCGTCGTCCCCCGTGCGGAAGGTAACGTTCATGTCACTGCGGGAACCTTTTTCGGCCGCGCAGGTGAACAGCTTGGAGCTGTCCAGCACGTCGTACAGCATGGCGGCACGCTTCCCCTTCACCTGCTCCATGCCCGCAAGGCCGCCCTGCTCCTCCAGCCAGTCCAGCACAAGGCCCAGCATATAGATACACCAGCAGGGGGGCGTGTTGTACATGGAGCCTTTGTCAATCATGGTCTTGTAGTTCATGATGACGGGGGTGATGGGCAACTCGCCGCCCGCCAGCTCCTCCTTGACGATGACCACGGTCAGGCCTGCGGGAGCCATGTTCTTTTGCGCGCCCGCAAAGATGATGCCGTACTTGCTCACGTCCACCGGCTTGGACAGGATGTCAGAGGACATATCGCACACCAGCGGCACGTTGCCCGTTTCGGGCACATAGTTCCACTCGGTGCCGTAAATGGTGTTGTTGGCGCAGTAGTAGAAATAGCTGGCGTCCTTGTCCAGCTTCAGCTCGCTCTGGGCGGGAATATAGGTGTGGTTCTTCCCCTCGGAGGTAGCAGCAATGTTCACCGTACCGTACTTTTTGGCCTCCTTGGCAGCAAGGCCGGAGAAGTTTCCCGTAACCGCATAATCCGCCTTACCGGTGCGGCCCATTAAATTCAAAGGCACCATGGCAAACTGCCCGGTGGCGCCCGTCTGGAGGAACAAAATCTGATAGCCCTCCGGCACGCTCATCATGCGGCGCAGCTTCGCCTGGGTGTCCTCAAAAATGCGCAGGAACACCTTGGAGCGGTGACTCATCTCCATGACGGACATCCCTGACCCCTGATAGTTGGTAATCTCGGCTCCCGCGCGCTCCAAAACGGAGAGGGGCAGCATGGAAGGGCCGGCGGAAAAATTGAAAACACGTTCATTTGCCATGGAAAGTTCCCCTTTCTTGCATGATGTTGTGGTTCATTATATCCGCATATAAAAGGAGTGTCAATGCAAGAAGGCGCACAAAAACCGGCGGCATCAAGCCGCCGGTTTGTGAACTTCTTCCGCTTTGTTACAAAAGCGCCCAGTGCAACATCAACAGCAGCCCGAAGCCGGGCACGCCCAGCAGGCCAAGCACCGCTGCGTTCAGGAGGTTCACCCCCAAGGAGACACCGAAAAAGCCTCCGATATGGGAAAACAGGGCCAGAAACACCAGTCCCACGCCCGTTCGGGCCAGAAAGCCCAGCAGCTTCCCCAGCGCCTTGTGGAACACCACCAGCGCAATCACCGCCGCCAGAAATATCACCAGCCATAGCTGTAACGAGCTGAACCCCTCCATCAGAGGACGCCCTCCAAGGCCTTCACCCGCCGCAGCAGATAGGAATAGCGGGACTGCAACGCCTTAATCTCAAATACGTATGACTCAATCAGGTCCGGGTCGCTGGTGGCATTGAAGCCGGCATAAGCCCGGTGAATCTCCCCACGGGTACACCGCAGGCTGTCCAGCAGGGCCTGATGCTCCCGCTCCTCCTCCCGCGCCCGGCTTGTGCGCATATGCTCTGTCAGGGCCATATGGCTCTCCTCCTTTCCGTCTATAAGATAGGATATGGTCATTTTGGACAAATATTCCAGCTTTGATACCCCCCTTTCGGCCCTTGTTCCGCCGGAAAACAACAAATTTTTGAAAGATGATTGACACCGGCTTGCAAATGTGATACTATCACCCCATGCCAAAGCATGATAGAGGCGCGGCATCCATCAGTACCGCAGGGCGCATGGGCGTGTACCTGTTCTGCGGGAAAGGGCCTGCCGCCGAAGGGGACCTCCTCTGCACGAAGGGGGTCTGCCTGGGCCGTCGGAGAATATCCGCCGGACTGCCGCGGAAACGTGGAGCGCTATCATGACATGAAAGGCGCTACACCGTCCTTTATGCCATGAACGCTTCCCGCCGTGGGTCGCGTTCATGGTTTTCTTTTTGGCACAAACACAGAACAGAAAGGTTGACGCACAATGAAAAAGAAGCTTCTTGCGCTGGGCCTCGCCCTTGTGATGGTTCTCGGCCTGGCCGCCTGCTCCAGCTCCGACCCGAAGGAGTCCGGCACCCCCGCTCCCACCGACAGCGGCACGCCTGACGTCACCGCTACCGTGCCCCCCGTGGCCGACCTGACCGGTACTGACACCAGCACCATCGTCGGTCTGGAGGACGGCGTGCTCACCGTAGGCATGGAGTGCACCTATCCCCCCTATAACTGGATGCAGCTGGACGACTCCAACGGCGCGGTGCCCATCTCCAACGTGCCAGGCTCCTACGCAAACGGCTATGACGTTATCATGGCCAAGCGCATCTGCGAGGCCTACGGCTGGGAACTGGAGATTGTCTCCAGCGCTTGGGAATCCCTCACCCCCGCCGTTCAGTCCGGCGCGATGGACGCCAACATTGCAGGCCAGTCCATGACCGCCGAGCGTATGCTTGAGGTGGACATGGCAGGCCCCTACTACTATGCCACCATCGTCTGCGTGACCACCAAGAACAGCCCCTATGCCTCCGCTACCTCCATCGCCGACCTGGCCGGCGGCAAGTGCACCGCCCAGTCGGGCACCATCTGGTATGACTCCTGCCTGCCCCAGATTACGGACGCTGAGGTGCTGGCTCCGGCCGATACTGCCCCCGCCATGCTCATGCAGCTCCAGACCGGCACGGTGGACTTCGTCTGCACCGATATGCCCACCGCCATGGGCGCCGCCGCCAAGGACGACAATCTGGTTATCCTGAACTTCTCCGGCACCGACGGCGATTTCCAGTTTGCTAACGAAGAGGAGCGCGCCGAGAACGTGAACATCGGCATCGCCGTGCAGAAGGACAACACCGCTCTGAAGGACGCCATCGACACCGTCCTTTCCGACATGACGGAGGAACACTTCAACATCCTCATGGACCAGGCCATCGCAATCCAGCCTGAGGTTTAAGCGCAAACGCATAGAGAAAAGCAAGCCTCCTTCGGCACTGGCAGCAGTGCCGGAGGAGGCCGCTTGTCCTGAAAGGAGGACGTACCGTGGACAGATTCGCCAAGCTGGCGCATGACATGTCCCTGCTGTGGGCCAAATACTGGCCCTCCTATTTGGGCGGCATCAAAAACACCCTGATTCTTGCCCTGGTCGCCACCTTTATCGGCTGTATCATCGGTCTCATCTGCGGCATCCTGAACACCATCCCCTATTCGGAACATGACCCGCTTCCCAAGCGGTTCCTGCTGAAACTCATTCGTGTCATCGTCCGCATTTATGTGGAGGTGTTCCGCGGTACGCCCATGGTGCTTCAGGCGGTGTTCATCTACTACGGCCTGCCCTACTTTTTCTCCGTCAACTGGCAGAGCGTATGGGCCGCCGCCATTCTGGTGGTGTCCATCAACACCGGCGCATATATGGCGGAATCCGTGCGGGGCGGCATCATCTCAATAGACCCCGGCCAAACGGAGGGCGCCAAGGCCATCGGCATGAACCACTTCCAGACCATGACCAGTGTCATCCTGCCTCAGGCCCTGCGAAACATCATGCCTCAAATCGGCAACAACTTCATCATCAACGTGAAGGACACCTCCGTCATGTTCATCATCAGCTTTACGGAGTTCTTCGCCTTCCACCGCTACATCACCGGCGTGAACAATATGTATTTCCCCTCCGCCGCCATTGAGATGGTCGGCTATCTGTGCATGACCCTGATTGCCTCCTTCATCCTGCGGCGGGTGGAAAAGCGAATGGACGGCAGCGACAGCTATGAGCTGGTGCAGGCCGACCCCCTCACCATGACCGCCGGCACCTACCAGCACCCAGGCAGTCCGGAAGCACCTGCCGGCGTCAGCGACGAGGAACGGGAACGCATCCGCCAGTCCCTGAAAAACCGCAACGGCAGCACGAGAGGAGACCGATAAGATGGGCGAGACGATTTTAGAGGTCAGGCATCTGGGCAAATCCTTCGGCAGCCATGAGGTGCTGCGGGACATCGACTTCACCGTGGACAAGGGCGACGTAACCTGCGTCATCGGCGCGTCCGGTTCCGGTAAGTCCACCCTGCTGCGGTGCATCAACCTGTTGGAAACTCCCACCGGCGGCGAAATCCTGTTCCACGGGCAGGACGTGACCGGTCGTCAGGTGAAGGCGGAGGCTTACCGTGCCAAGGTGGGCATGGTGTTCCAGTCTTTCAACCTGTTCAACAATATGACCGTTCTGGACAACTGCATAGTGGGACAGACCAAGGTGCTGAAAAAGGGGAAGGAAACGTCCCGTGCAAACGCCCTCCAATACCTGGAGAAGGTGGGCATGGCCCCCTACATCAATGCCAAGCCACGGCAGCTTTCCGGCGGCCAAAAGCAACGGGTAGCCATTGCGCGGGCGCTGGCCATGGAGCCGGAGCTGCTCCTGTTTGACGAGCCGACTTCTGCCCTTGACCCGGAGATGGTGGGCGAGGTGTTGGCCGTCATGCGCAACTTGGCCGACTCTGGCATGACCATGATTGTGGTCACCCACGAGATGGCCTTTGCCCGCGATGTGAGCAACCATGTGGTGTTCATGTCCGACGGCGTCATTGAGGAGGAGGGCGCGCCCGCCGACCTGTTCGAGCGGCCCCAAAAGGAGCGCACCAAGGAGTTCCTTGCCCGCTTCCGCAACCAGTAAAAAGAAACCGGCCCCTGCCGTCAGGCAGGAGCCGGTTTTTGCGTTGTCGTATCATATCCGCAAACAGACTTGCTTTGTTGTATCACAGAAAATTGTACGGCTACAAGAAAAAAGGGCTACCAATCACCGCCTATTTGTTTTATCATAAAAGGTAGAGTTGATTTTTTAACAAAGGCTTACATAGAGTAGGAGGCAGCTACATGGAAAACAAATACTATCCCCATCTTGCCAGTCCCATCACCATCGGCGGCGTCACGTTCAAAAACCGCATTTTCGGCGCGCCCATGTCCAACCCTGAAATGGATTCAGAGTGCCATATGCGCAAAGAGGACGTTGCCTTTCATGAAAACCGCGCCCGGGGCGGATTGGCCAGCGTGGCCATCGGCTTGGGCATCGTCGACCCGGTGGGCCGCACCCACACCAAGGAGGTCACCCTCTACGACGTGATGTCCCTCCCCTCCCTCAAGGAGGCCGCCAACGCCATGCACCGCCACAACTGTAAGGCCGTCATGGAGTTGGCCCACGGCGGCAAGTACGCCAACGCTCGCGGCCACGGCGAAGCCTCCGAGCGCTATGCCCTCGGCCCCAACGATGAAACCAGCCCCAGCGGCATGACGGTCCGTGCCATGACCGACGAACAAATTGAGCAGGCGGCAGAGGCATTCGGCGCCGCTGCCAAGCTGGCTCAGGAGGCCGGTTTTGACATGGTGTTGGTACACGGCGGCCACGGCTGGCTGTTGGAGCAGTTCATGTCCCCCTCCATGAACCACCGCACCGATAAATGGGGCGGCAGTCTGGAAAACCGGATGCGCTTTCCCCTGCTGGTTATCGAGAAAATCAGGGAATACACCGGCGGGAAATTCCCCATTGAGTTCCGTATGAGCGGCGCGGAGTTCACCGAAGGCGGCTACGGCATCGACGAGGGCGTGGCCATGGCCAAGGTGCTGGACGGCAAGGTGGACATCATCCACGTCTCCGCCGGAGTGCATGAAGACCCCGACGTATTCGTCATCACCCACCCCTCCATGTTCATCGAGCACGGCTGCAACGTTTGGCTGGCCGCCGAGGTCAAGAAGCACGTCAAAACCCCCGTGGCCACGCTGGGCGGTCTGAACGACCCGGACATGATGGAGGAAATTATCGCCTCCGGCAAGGCGGACATCGTGGAAATTGCCCGCCAGTCCATCTGCGACCCCTTTTTCCCGGAAAAGGCGTTTTCCGGCAACAAGGACGACATCACCAAGTGCTGCCGCTGCTTCACCTGTTTCTATAACTACCTGACCAACCGCACCTTCTGCTGCGCCTTTAATCCGGTGGTGGGCAACGAGCTGGCAAACCAGCACGCTTTCCCGCCCACCACGCCCAAGAAGGTGGTTGTGGTAGGCGGCGGCCCCGGCGGCATGGAGGCCGCCATCACCGCGGCCCAGCGGGGCCACTCCGTCACCTTGTACGAAAAGGCCGGAGAACTGGGCGGACAGCTTCTGGCCGAGCAGCATATCCCCTTCAAGCAGGATATGTTCAACTTTGTGAAGGTCCTGGAACGCCGTCTGAAGAAGGCGGGCGTCACCGTCAAACTGAACACGGAACTGACGGCAGAGCAGGCTGCCGCCCTGAATGCCGACGTCATCATCACCGCCGTTGGCGCCAAGCCCATCGTGCCCCCCATCCCCGGCATCGACAGCAAAAAGGTGGTGGGGCTGGACGCATTGCACCAGCAGCCCCCCGCCCTCGGCCAGAAGGTGGTCATTCTGGGCGGCGGTCTGGTGGGCAGCGAGTGCGCCATCTACCTGGACGGCCTCGGCAAGGACGTGACCATCGTGGAGATGAAGGACGACTGGGCGGCCGACTCCTATTTCATGCACAAAAACGCTATGGACATCTACATGCGGAAAAGCAACATCAAGATACATACCGGCACAAAGGCCAAGGCGGTCACTGACGAGGGCCTGCTGTGCGAGACAGCGGACGGCGAGGTGCTCCTCCCCGCCGACAGCATCCTCCTTGCCGCTGGCATGAAGGCCGACCGCCAGACGGCGGAGAGCTTCTACAACGCCGCTCCCCGCGTGTTTGAGGCGGGCGACTGCATCAAGGCGGGCCGCGTGCTGGAAGCGGTCACGCTGGGCTACTACCGCGCCCTCGACGTCTAACCCTCCGCACACAAAAGGCCTCCCGCGCTGTACGCGGGAGGCCTTTTTTATCTGTCAGCAGCGTCCGTACAGCGCCATCTGTCCCTTGAGGGCGGCGGCCAATTCCTCCGTCAAGGCACCTTCCGCCAACCGCCATGTCCAGTTTCCGCCGAAGGTGCCGGGAGTGTTCATCCGGGCCTCGCTGCCCAGCGAAAGCACATCCTGCATGGGAACGATGGCCAGCTCTGCCACGCTTCCCCATGCCGCCTTCATCACGCCCCAGTTTTCCCACTCTCCGTCGTGGAGGCGGAGATATTCCCGTGCAAAGGTCCGCTCTGCCTCCGGTGCGGCGCGGTACCAGCCCAAAATGGTGTCGTTGTCGTGAGTGCCGGTGTACGCCACGCAGTGTTTGATATGGTGGTGGGGCAGATAGAGGCTGTCGGCGGACGGGTCGACAAAGGCAAATTGGAGCACCCGCATCCCCGGAATTCCGGTCTTTTCCAGCAGCTCATAAACGGCGGGGGTCAGAATGCCCAAGTCCTCTGCCACCAGCTTTTCCTTCGAGGCCACAGCGCCCATGGCGCGGAAGAAGTCTTCCCCCGGCCCCTTGCGCCATACGCCCCGGTGGGCGGTCTCGTCCCCATAAGGAATGGCGCAGTACGACTCAAAGCCCCGAAAGTGGTCGATGCGGGTCTTATCAAACAGGCGCTCCGCCGCCTGCAGCCGCGCGCGCCAAAAGGAGTAACCATCCTTCGCCACGGCATCCCAATCGAACAGCGGATTGCCCCACACCTGCCCGTCCGCCGCGTAAGCGTCGGGCGGCACGCCCGCCACTGCCGTGGAGGTCAGGCTCTCGTCCAGCTGGAACCATTGCGGATGCGCCCACACGTCGGCGCTGTCCAGCGCCACATAAAAGGGCAGGTCGCCCATCAGCTTAACGCCCTTCTCCCCTGCATAGGCCCGTAAGGCCATCCACTGGCGGTCAAACAAATACTGCACCATCCTGTGATAGGCAACCCCGTCGGCACACCGCTCCTCTGCGTCGGCCAAGGCGTCCGCCTGACGGAGCTTCAACTCCTGCGGCCACTCGTACCACGGCGCGCCGCCGTGGGCCTCTTTGAGCGCGGAAAAGAGGGCGTAATCCTCCAGCCAGTCGGCATTTTCCTCACAAAACGCAGGGAAATCATCGGGAATGCGGCGGTAGAAGCGCTCTTGCGCCCGTTTGAGCACCGCACTCCGTCCGGCGTACAGCGCACCGTAATCCACCTGTCCGCCGTCCGTTCCCCATGGCTCGGCTCCGCATTCCTCCGCCGTCAGCAGGCCATCCTCAATCAAAGTATTCAGGTCAATCAGGTATGGATTGCCCGCAAAAGCGGAAAAACATTGATAGGGAGAGTCTCCATAGCCCGTGGGGCCGATGGGCAGCACCTGCCACCACCGCTGGCCCGCCGCCGCCAAGAAGTCAAGAAACCGCCGTGCGTTTGCGCCAAGGCTCCCGACCCCGTAAGGCCCCGGCAGCGCCGTCACCGGCAGTAAAATGCCCGCTTCCCGCATGACCTTCTCCCCTTTCACCATTATCTCACGCTATGCTATGCGGCAATCCCGCCCCGTTCCACTATACACGCGAGGACCGCCCATGTCAATTTGACACGGGCGCTCCCTTGTGGTACAGTGACCGCATCAACAGTCGAAAAGAGGCTCTGCCATGAAATACGATTTTACCACTGTATTCGACCGCCGCGGCAAGGACTCCATCGCCGTGGACGCGCCCTCCGCCCCCGGCATGGTGCCCGCCGCTAAAACAAGGGAGGGCCTCAGCCGCATCCCCATGTGGATTGCGGACATGAACTTTGCCACCGTTCCCACCGTCCCCGCTGCGCTGGCGGAGCGGGCCGCCCATCCGGCCTACGGCTACTTTTCCCCCTCCGACGCGTACTATGACGCCATCGTCAACTGGCACCGCGTCCGCAACGGCGCCACCGGACTATCCAAGGAGTGCATCGGCTATGAGAACGGCGTGCTGGGCGGTCTGGTCAGCGCCCTGAACGTACTCTGTTCCAAGGGGGACGGCGTATTGCTCCACTCCCCCACCTATGTGGGCTTCACCCATTCGCTGGAGGACAACGGCTATCACCCGGTACTCAGTCCCCTCAAGCAGGACAAAGACGGCCTGTGGCGGATGGACTATGCCGATATGGAGGACAAGCTCAAAGAGGGGCGTATCCACGCCGCCATTTTGTGTTCTCCCCACAACCCCACCGGACGGGTGTGGGAGCGGCAGGAGCTGGAACAGGCTATGGAGCTGTTCCGCAAGTACAACGTTTTTGTCGTGTCCGATGAAATATGGTCTGACCTGACCCGTCCGGAACAGCGCCATATCCCCACGCAAGCGGTTTCCGAGGACGCCAAACTGCGGACAGTGGCCCTCTATGCGCCTTCCAAAACCTTTAATCTGGCGGGGCTGGTGGGGAGCTACCACATCATCTACAATCCGTGGCTTCGCCAACGGGTGGAGAAGGAAGCCTCCCTCAGTCATTACAATGAAATGAACGTGCTGTCCATGCACGCTCTCATCGCCGCTTATTCGCCGGAGGGAATGGAATGGGTGGATGAGCTTCGGCAGGTGCTGGCGGACAATGTGGACTATGCCTGCGATTTTATCGCCAGACACTTCCCCGGCGTGAAGCTGTCCAAGCCCCAAGGCACCTATATGCTCTTTCTTAACTGCACCGAATGGTGCGCCGCCCACGGAAAAACCGTTGAGGAGCTGTTGATTGCGGGCATCGAGGCGGGTGTGGTCTGGCAGGACGGCAGACCCTTCCACGGTCCCTGCCACATCCGCATGAATTTGGCCCTCCCCCGCTCGCTGGTGGAGGAGGCCTTCGACCGACTGAAGCGGTATGTATTCACCCATTGACATATGGAAAAAGCCCGAAGGCGGTTGCCTTCGGGCTTTTCTTTTGCGCTGCTTGGTAAGCGGGATTACATATTCATCTCGGTGCGGCGGATGAGGTCGTCCTGCGCCTCTTTGAAGACCTCCACAAAGTAGGCGGAGAAACCGGCGATGCGGACAACCAAGTCCTTGTAATCCTCCGGCTTTTCCTGCGCCTCCTTCAGCGTATCCACCGAAACGATGTTCAGCTGCAATTCCATACCGCCGCCGTCGAAATAGGTCTGCATGACGGCGCGCAGCTTCTGAATGCCGCTCTCACCGCTGAGGGCGGAGGGGTGGAACTTCATATTGCAAAGAGTACCGTTGGCATAGGTGCTCTGGTCGAACTTCAGGATGGAGTTGATGGTGGCCAGCGGGCCGTTTTTGTCCATACCCTGCACCGGGGAGATACCGTCGGACAGGGGGTCGCCTGTCTTGCGGCCGTCAGGGGTGGCATGGTTGAACATACCCATGACGATATTCAGGGTGACGGGCCAGCAGCCGGCAGACCAGTTGCAGCCGCGGGGGCTGGTGCCGCGGGTGATGCCGTCAGCATAGGTATCGGCCACGAACTTCAGGTACTTGTCGGCGTTCTCATCGTTGTTGCCGAAGTGGGGCACCTGACCGAGGATATACTGGCGCATCTCCTCATAGCCTTCCCAGTTGTTGATGAGGGCGTCGTACAGCTCACGGGTGGTGTACTTCTTGGTCTGGAAGCACAGGTAGTCGATGACGTTCAGGCTGTCAGCGACGGTGCCGTGTCCGATGCTGGAGTTGCCTGCGCCGTTGTACTTTGCGCCGCCCCACAGCACGTCCTTGCCACTCTCCATGCAGCCGTCCATGGTGGCGGACAGCAGGGGCAGGGGACGGTGGAAGGAATAGATATACTCGTAGCAGTTGACCATGCTCACCTGCCACTTGGTGAAGTAGTCCATCTGGGTCTTATAGGCGGCCAGCACCTCGTCCATGCTCTTCATGTCATAGAGGTAGCCGGTCTGAGGGCCGCTGACGCCCGGCTCAGGCGCGCCGGGGAACCGGAAGGGGTTCACGCCGTTGTTGATGGCCAGCCACAGGGCGGCGGGCAGGATGGTGTAAGCTGCGTTGCCGTCGCCGCCGGAGTTGGCGAAGTCACAGCCGCAGACGCACGGCTCCACACAGCCGATAAGGCAGTAGTTGCGGGCATCCTCGACGGGAATGCCCCGTTTCAGGAAGCCCTCGATGGTGACCTCGTCGCACTCGAAGCAGGGTACGCCGCCCACCTGTTTGTTACACTCCAGACCGGCCTCCCACAACTGGTCAGGGGTCTGCTTGTGGATGCGCAGTGCAACAGGCGGGTTGTGCAGTTTCAGCCGGGCGGAGGACTGGAGAATCATGTAAGTCGCCTCGTTGGTGGCATCCTTGCCCTCCTTGTCCATGCCGCCCACAGTGATGAGCTGGCCGGAGGTATAGCCCGGGCCGGACTTGGTGGCGCGCTCAGACCACACCTTGTTGCACTCGGCCACCTTGAGCATGAACATGTCGGTCATTTCCTGTGCCTGCTCTCTGGTGATGCGGCCTTCTTTCAAATCCTTCTCCAGATACTTGCCCACATACTGGTCGAGGCGGCCATAGCTGATGCCGTGGAGCTGCGCGTCCAGAATATGGCCGAGCTGGTAGAGGTAGCAGGCCTGCAAGGCCTCCTGATAGGTGCGGCAGGGCTTTTCCATAATCCAGTTCAGGCTGTCCGCCATCTGCTCCAGCTCCGCCTTGCGGGCGGGGTCTTTGCACGCGGCGGCCTGACGGGCGCACTCGGCGGCATAGCGCTTGGTGTACAGGATAATGCCGTCAGATACGATGTCTACCGCGCGGTAGAAGATGTATTTCTGAGCCTCGTCGCCCTGAATCCCCTTCTCCTCCAGCGCGCGCATCTTGGCCCGCGCCTCGTCGCGGATAGCGCCGAAGCCGGTGTCCACGACCTTCCAGAAGTTGCCGCAGAAGTGGCCGATGGGGTTCTGGCAGTTGCCCTTCACGCCGAAGTTCAGCACGCCGGCGCCCGCCAGATTTTTATAGGTCTCCGGCAGGTACTGGTCAATGATGGCGCTCATGCAGTTCTTATCCCAGTAATGAGCGGTTTCTTTGATGTAATCATAGGTTTCCTTGTCGATGTCGTAGGGGTCGACGCCGCGGGTGGGCAAGTTGTCAATCTCGTCCAGGAACCACCAGAAGGAGTTCTCGGGGAACAGGGCGCAGCCGCGGTAGGTCTCGGCGGCAAAACCCACAATCAGCTCGTCCTCGTTGACGGGGGTGGGCATCTTCTCAAAGAGGTTGTAGAGGTTCTTTGCGCGTTTGAGAATACCGGTGATGTCGGGATTCTCCATATAAAACTCGGTGACGAGCTTATAGCGGTGAATGTCGATTTTCGGCTTGGTGTTGCGGTATTTGTCCCTGATGCGCTGGACGCGCTCAGTGACAGGGGCGTTTTGATACATTGCTCCAGCACTCCTTTTTGTTGATTTTAGACTGCCGTTGCGTTCAGCAGCCCAAGCGTGATTGGTGAAAACGTTTAATTGGATTATCTCACGTTCCCTTCAAAATGTAAAATAACAAAAGTACATAGGAGAATAAGAAAACCTTAATCGTGCAATGGGAAAAAGCGGCCCTGACGGGCCGCTTTTTCCTCAATTCTGCCGCATAATCTGCTCTGTGAGTATCATGGGATACCGTATCAGCTCGCTCCCCTCCAGCGGCGCGCGGTGCAGGTCTACCGCGGTGATTTGATGGTTTTCATAGGTGGTATAGTAGTAAAGTCCCCTGTCCGCGTTGCAGCAGGTGGTGCAAAGGGTGACCTCATATTTCCCCGGCTCTACGACGCAGCTTCCCCTCGGCTGGTCGACTGAGCCGAGAATGTGGAAAAACTGGCTCACGCTCTCTTCCTCCGTGTCCCCTGAAACGGAGTGCAGCCGCACAAAGGCCGCCCGCACAAACCGGGACTGGGAGCTTAAATCCCCCGGCAGGCCCAGCGCCCCCATGCCCCTGCTGTACGCCTGCAACGGCAGCTTGCAGCAAAATCTGTTTGCGGGCGGGTCAGGCGACAGGCTCATATAGTTGTTCAGGTTGAATATCTGCTCCTCAAAAGGCGGGTTGTTGGTCAGCACCCCCACCGGATTATCATGCACCCGCAGGCCGTCCTGCATCGACTCAATCACCACCGCCTCGCGCTTGTCTGCCAGCATCCAGTGAAGTTGGGCCACCGGCAGGTCACGGCTGAAGGGAGTGTCCACAATGCACAGCTTCCCAAGCAGTTTTCTCGCCTCCTGTACCGTAGCACACTGGCACAAAAGCCACGGAATCAGTTCAAACTGCGCCACATTGTCCTTGCCGGGGGTCTCTTTTTGATAGACGGCATTGCCCACAAAGTTCAGGCCGGCCATACACAGGCCCTTTTCGTTTACCGCATCGTAATAAAGAGGATAATTATCCGCGACATGGGCCATGCCAACCATAGCGTAGTGGTTCTTCACTGCGTCCAAGTGGCGAAACCGAAAGGGATACCGCCTGGGCGTTACCGTAATATCTTCCCCATAGGAGAATTCATAATCCAGCGTCCTGCCAAAGTAAAAGTCTTTGGTCTGATAAGTCGCCGCCGTACACATAGGCCCGCTTCCTTTCCATGCTGTCTTTTCAGTCCTTCTATCTTATGCCAATCTTCCCTCTGCTACTCCCTCTCTGCGGCTCCCGTTCAGGTTATGGTTGCAAAGTGAGGAAATTTATGCTATACTCCAAAAGTTCACAAAATGAACTATCATAAAACAGAGCTTTCCCGTGAAAGGAGTTTCGACCACATGGAGACAGAACAGATAACCACCCCTGCGGGGCGCACAGGGCGCAGGATTGCGCGCATCATACTGCTGGCCGTGCTTGCAGTGGTGGTTGCGCTTTGCATCGCAGTCTTTGCCATCTGGCACAACGAGCTTTTTACCCTCTTCTCCATCAAGCAGCGCGTAGCCGCCGACGACGCCCACCAGGACGGTGCTGTCTATGAGATGACGGTATCCGGCGATTTTTATTTCGACGATTACCTCGCCCAAGGCGGCGCCTCCTCCGACAAGGAGCTGATTTCCTTCATCACCGGACACATTACCAAGGGTATCATCCCCATGAACATCAGTGAGAGCAACATCGGCTGCTCTTCCTTCACCGCCTTGTCCGACAACGGCGACCGGCTCTTTGGCCGCAATTACGACTTTTCCCGCACCAACACCTGCATCGTCCACACCGCTCCTGGAAACGGACGGCACGCCTCTGTTTCCACCATCGACCTGCAATTTATCGGCATCGACCAAAACAGCGTGCCCGAAGGTATGATGGACAAAATTCTCATGCTGGCCGCTCCCTATGTTCCGCTGGACGGCGTCAATGATGCGGGCGTGGCCTGCGGCATCTACATGACCACCCAAGGCGCTGGGGAGGAAACCGTCGCCACCGACCAGCAGACCGAAAAGCCAGACCTGACCTCCACCACCATGCTGCGGCTCATTTTGGACTACGCCGACTCGGTGGACGAGGCGGTGGAGCTGATTTCCGCTTACGACCTCCACGACTCCGCCAACACCTCCTTCCACTACATGGTGGCCGATGCCACCGGACGCAGCGCTGTGCTGGAGTGGGTCAACGCTACGGACAGCACGGACAACGACGGCAGCAAGCGCACCCTGAATGTCATTTACTCCGACGACGCGCCCTACCAGTCTGTGACCAACTATATCCTCACCCCCGGTTACTATGACGGTGAGCCGGAGGAAAGCATGAAAGGCCTTGACCGCCATCAACATCTGATGAACACATTGGACGCCTCCGGCGGCCGGGTGGCGGATGAAGCCGCCGCTATGGAATTGCTGGCCCAAGTGGGCCGCCGCACCTGGAATCCCACCACCGACAGCGTCACTGTCCACAGCGTGGTGTACAATCTGACCCAACGTACCGCCACATGGGTGGGCAATGAGCATTACGGCGAGGAAAGCCACACCTTCCACCTCGCCGTTGCAGGATAACGTGTCCAAAAGCAATGAACCATTGCAGGAGCGGCTTCTGACAGCATGGTTGTCCGTCAGCGCCATGCTGAAAAGCTCCCGCATGACAAAGGGGCTGACCTATAATGAGGCCGTTGTCATGAAGCTGGTATTTGACCGCTATAAGCAGGACGGCGTTGGAAAAACAGCCATCCAGAGCGTCCTGAAATGCACCAATATGCTGAAAAGTCAGGTCAACCGGACGGTCAACGCCCTGTGTGCGCAGGGCTATCTCCGCAAGGAACGGGACGTGGAAGACGGACGCAGCCTGTTCGTGCGTCTTGTCCCAGAGCACCTCCCCGACTTTCTGGCGGTACACCGGCGCTCGCTGGACATCGCCCAGCACGTTATCGACGTGATTGGAGAAGCAGATGCGGCAAGCTTTGCACGTATCTGCGAAAAACTGGCGGCCGCCGGTATGCCGCTTCCGCCAAAACGTGAAAAGGAGTCATAATCAGATGGGCATTCGTATCATCACCGACTCTGCGTCGGACATCCTTGCTTCCTGCCGTCCTGAAATCACCGTCCTTCCCATGACGGTCACCTTTGGCGAAACGGCCTACCGCGACGGCATCGACCTGACGCACCGGCAGTTTTATGAGCTGCTTATTGAAGGGGAATCCCTTCCCACCACCAGTCAAATCAGTCCTCTCCCCTTTGAAGAAGCCTTTCAAGATGCAGTGAATGCGGGGGAGCAGGTCATTGCCGTCACATTGTCGGCAAAGCTATCCGGCACTTATCAAAGCGCCTGCGCCGCCGCTCAGAATTTTCCCGGGCAGGTTCATGTGGTGAACAGTGAAAACGCCACCATCGGCGAGGGCATTTTGGTGCAGCGGGCCGTTCAACTGATGGACCAAGGCTTGGAGGCCGCTGAAATCGCCCGTCTTTTGGAATTTGAGAAAAAGCACATTTGCCTGATTGCCCTGCTGGACACGTTGGAATATCTGAAACGCGGCGGCCGTATCTCCAAATCGGCGGCGCTGGTGGGCGGACTGCTGTCCATCAAGCCGGTGGTCGCCGTCCGTGACGGTGAGGTGTGTATGCTGGGCAAGGCGAGAGGCTCCCGCAACGGCAACAATCTGCTGATGCAGGAAATTCAGAAAACCGTCGGCATCGACTTTGAACGGCCCTATGCCCTCGGCTATACCGGTTTAAGCGACGTTTTGCTGCAAAAGTATATAGAGGACAGCAAAGCTCTCTGGTGCGGGAAGGTTCCCTCGCTGCCCGTCAGCACCGTCGGCGCTACCATCGGCACCCACGTCGGCCCGGGCGCCATTGCCGTTGCCTTCTTTACAAAAAGCTACACGGAGGCTTGAATAAAAAGAGAGTCGCGGCAAAACCGCGGCTCTCTTTTTCTGTATCGCGTTGGCGAAAAGATGCAGTGGCTTACAAAACGGACTTCGGGCCGACGGCGATAATATACCGTAAATCGAGACCTACGCAGAGCGCCAGGGGGAGACCGTCAACACCTTTATCAAGTGGGCCTTTGATAAGGCCATAGAGCGAAAGGCGTAATTGCCTTTCGCTCATAAGGGAAAACAAGGGAAAACAGCTTCAAACAGCAAACCCCCTGTAACTATTGCGGTTACAGGGGGTTTGCTGTCGCTCGTTGACAAAAAAGTCCCGTCCCGTTAGAGTCGCCGACGCCAGCGAGCCGCCGCAAGTGCGGCGTACAAGCGTTTTGCCGCAAGGCAAAACCTTGGCGCAGGGGCAATTCATTTGCCCTGAGCATGTCAAATAAACCGCAGGTTTCCATTGAAATAGAAAGGACAGGGCAAATGCCCTGTCCTTTCTATTTCAATGGTGGACGATACAGGACTTGAACCTGTGACCTCCCGCACGTCAAGCGGATGCTCTACC
>JAAWDI010000022.1 GCA_022793685.1 Oscillospiraceae bacterium | reverse complement strand
GCACTTTGCGAAAATAAAAAAGGAGGCAAAACTCATGAAGAACCTCAAGAGAGTTCTCTCTCTGGCTCTGGCTACCGTGATGCTGCTCGGCGTTATGGTTGTCGGATCCAACGCGGCGTTCTCCGACCAGAGCAGCATCAAGTATGATGAATCTGTTGACTTTATGGTCGGTCTGGGCGTCATCTCCGGCGTGGGCCAGAATCAGTTCCAGCCCAACGGCACCCTGACCCGTGCCCAGGCCGCCCAGTTGGTGGCTATGGTCAAGGCGGGCGCCAACAAGAACACCATCGCTTACTATGATGGCAACACCAAGTTCACCGATGTGGGCGCGAACCACAACTGGGCGAAGGCTGCCATCAACTACTGCGTGGCCAACGGCATCATCGCCGGCCAGACCGCCAACACCTACGCTCCCGACGCTCCTCTGACCGGCGTTGCGCTGGCCAAGATGATGTTGGTTGCGCTCGGCTATCCTGCTACTTCTGAGAAGGACACCGAGACTCTGGTTGGCCCCAACTGGCAGGTCAACACCCTGCGCAAGGCCACTGCTGCCGGCCTGTTCAAGGATTTGGACTCCAGCTTTGTCGCGGTGAAGAACATCACCCGTGAAGAGGCTGCCCAGATGATGTTCAACGCCCTGTACTCCGACGTTGTCGAAGCCAAGACGTGGGACATGTACGGCAACCCCCAGTATCAGGTACAGGTTGGCAAAAAGCTGATTACCACCTGCTTCGACATGGTCGAGGTGAAGGGCATCGTGACCGGCAATGCCGCTACCGGCAAGAAGGGCACTATGCTCACCGACATCACCTTCCCCAACGGCGGTGGTAGCGATTCCAAGCTGACCACTTCCAGCACCTATGCGCTGGAAACCGGCCTGAACATGATTGGCCACGACGCTACCATCTTGGTTAAGACCGACAAGAAGGGCGAGGCTGTTCTGGACGCTGACCAGAATGTTGTGACCTACGGCATCGTGGACAACGCCACTCTGGCCACCAGCTTTGTCACCTCCGACAAGGGTTTGGAGGAAGACCTGAAGGCCGCTGGCTTCTCCAAGAACGCTGCTGGTTCTTATAAGAACGACGTGAGCGTCGACTCCAACTACCAGATCGGCACAGCCGCCTCTCTGGCTGACAAAACCAAGGGCAAGCAGATTGTTGCCGTTTCCAACAGCAACGATATGACCGTGGATTACATCATCCTGGTCGAGAGCTATCTGAACAAGGTTACCACTGTGAAGACCACCGGCACCGGCAAGGACGCTGTGACCACTTACAGCTTCAAGGAAACCGCTGGCTTCGGCGCTACCAGCAAGACCAACGACAAGGTGAACGTGTACGAAGGCATCGCGAAGGACGATTACGTCATCGTGACCAAGACTGCTTCTGACTTCTTCAATGTTGAGAAGGTCAACGCGGTCAGCAGCAACGTTAACCGCCTGAACAAGTCCGGCAACGTTCTGCTGAGTGTTGTGGCAGGCGGCACCACCTACGGCCCCTCCGGCGTTGATACTACCGCCATGGCTACCTCTGCCAACAAGGTCACTGCCTTCACCGGCACGACCACCGGCGAGTGCATCCTGCTGCTGGACGGCGAGGGCAAGCTGATTGCCACCGCTGAGGGCGCTGCTTCCGTCAGCTTTGCTTATGTGGCTGCGGTTGCTCCTGAGAGCGGCTATGACGAGAACAATATGCTCGTCAACGATATGCCCAAGGCCATGGTTTACTTCGCTGATGGCACCAAGGGCGCTTACTTCGTTGATACCACCAAGTCTGACACGAACGGCAATGCTACCGATGAGGGCGCTGAGTTTGTTGAGGGCTTCAAGGGCGTGTACAACGTGGTTCTGGGCGCTGACAACAAGGTTGTCATCACCAAGGCTGCCGGCACTCCTGAAACCACCACTGCGTGGGCCATCAAAAAGGGCGTCTCCAAGGTGGACGGCGCTTCCAACATCTACACCAACAGCGACACCGTTGTGTTCTTCGTGAACGGCGAGTATGGTAAGCCCGGCTTCTCTGTGACCGTGCAGACTGGCACTGCCAACATCTCTGCGGTTGCCGCGAGCAAGATTGCCACTGCTCAGGTGGGCGAAGCCGTTGCTGGCAACAAGTTCGTTTCTGCCATGCTGGTTAACGAGGCTCCCTCTGACGGTAAGGTTGAGGTTCTGTACTACAACGGCGTCTTCTCCGTTGAGCAGAACGGCAGCAACTTCACCACTCACTACACCGTCTACAAGGACGGCGTGGAGACCACCGTCAGCTACGAGAAGGTCAACAAGGACAACGCCATCACCACTCCGGGCTTCTGCACCAGCGGCGGCACGAACCTCAACATGATTGCTTCCGCCGATGAGGGCACGAACAAGGTCAAGACTGGTGCTACTCCCACCGCTTTCGTGGGCGGCACCCTGACCGCGGGCGATGACTATCAGGTGACCGATTCCACCGTCGTGCTGAATCTGGTGCCTGAAACCACCCTGTCCCTGGAAGACATCCTGAATGGCGACGTGGTAATCACTGCTGACAGCCGCATCGCTGTTTCCTATACAGAGGATCCTGTGACTCACGTCAAGACGGCTACTGCGGTGTATATCACTGCCGCTACTCTGAAGCCGACCACGACTCCCACTACTCCCCCGACCGATGGTGGCACTACCACCCCCGGCACTGGTGAGAGCGGTGGTACCACCACCCCTGGCACTGGCGAGGGTGATGGCACTACCACTAACTAATCACTGCTGAACCAAGCCAAGCAGTAAAGAACGGCCCCTGGATATTTTATCCGGGGGCCGTTTTCTTTATCCTGCAAGCACGTAAAAAAGCCCCCGCCGGATTTCACAACCCGGCGGGGGCTTTATCTATCTGTTTGTCAGGCGTTCAGGAAGCCCTTGATGATGGTTTCCTCCGCCTCCTGCTCTGTGAGCCCCAGCGTGCGCAGCTTCAAAATCTGCTCGCCCGCAATCTTGCCGATGGCGGCCTCGTGGATGAGGGCGGCGTCCACGTCGCCCGCGAACAACTCCGGCGCAGCGGAAACAGTGCCATTGCCCACCAGAATAGCGTCGCATTCCGAGTGGCCGCTGCATCGGGCGTTGCCGCGAATGACGGAGTGGTACTCCTGATGGGAAGCATCCTTGGCAACGGAACGGGAGATGAGGTTCACGCCGCTGTCCTCGCCGTCCAAATCAACCACAAAGTCAGTCTTGGCGGTCTGTTCGCCTTCGGTGAGAATACGTTCATGGATGATGAGATGTGCTCGGGCGGCCAAAGTGCCTTCCGTGGTGCGGGTGGTGCGGTCTACGCCGCCGAGCTGAATGGTGTCCATCTCCAGCGTAGCGTCCTCGTCCAGCACGACGGTGGTCACAGGGTCGATTTTTTTAAGTCCCTTGCCCGTGCCAGTGCCGATGTGCTTTTCCTTGTAGAGCACATATGCGCCTTTGCCGAGGAAAAAGCGGTGAACGCCGTTGTGGCGTGCGTCCTCGTCGCCGTCGGAGTGAACGCCGCAGCCCGCTACGATGGTGACGCGGGCGCCGTCGCCCACATAGAAGTCGTTGTAAACCAAATCGTCCACGTCGCTGTGGGTGACGCAGGCGGGAATGTAGACGGTCTCGTCCTGTGTGCCGGGGGCAATGTGGATAAGCAAGCCGGGCTTGCCGTCGGGCATGGAATCGATTTGAATGTGCTCGGTGGAGCGGCGGCCGGCGCATTGACCGTCCTCCCGAATATTGTAGGCGCCGTCGAAATTGCCTTTGTACTCGGAGACGGCAGCCAATAAACGGCGGGTGCGCTCCTTAATGGTCTCTTCACTCATGGCAAACCGCCTCCTTTTCGATGGGACAACGTCCGGCTTTTTCATCTTCCATCAGGGCAGGGAGGACGTCCTCTTTCGTGCCTGCCATGCGCACCTTTCCGGCGGCGATGACCACAATTTCATCGGCAATATCCAGAATGCGTTCCTGATGGGAAATGATGAGCAGCGACTGTCCGGATGCACCTTTCAAGTGCTGAAAAGCGTCAATCAGGCCCTCAAAGCTCCACAGGTCGATACCGGCCTCCGGTTCGTCAAAGACGGCGAGACGCAGATTTTTGCGGGCGAGAACGGTGGCAATCTCAATGCGCTTGATTTCGCCGCCGGACAGGCTGGCGTTGACCTCGCGGTCAATATAGTCCCGGGCGCACAGACCCACCTGACCCAGCAGGCGGCACAGCTCGTCCTCCGAGAGAGCGCCGCCTGCGGCCAGCTCTAATAGGTCGCGGACGATAAGCCCCTTGAAGCGTACCGGCTGCTGGAACGCATACCCGACGCCGCGCTGGGCGCGCTCTGTGATGTCCAGAGAAGTGATGTCCTCGCCGTCCAGCAGGATACGGCCTGCGGAGGGGGCCTCCAATCCGGCAATGAGCTTGGCCAAAGAGGTCTTGCCGCTGCCGTTGGGACCGGTGATGACGGTCAGCTTGCCGTCTGCCACCGTCAAATCAATCCCCTTCAGAATTTGTTCACCGCCGGGCGCCGCCCAGGCAATGTGTTCTAATGTCAGCATAAAAATGCCTCCTAAATGCGCTGTACCGCCGCTCAAGGCGTTAACGCTTCGGATTTCAGAATGTATCTCCACATACTCCTACCATAATAGTATGTATAGGCCATTTTGTCAATCGTTCCGCCATAGTTTCCCCTTACTTTGAGCGATTATCAGCGGCGCAGGCGTTTTTCGGGCAGGACAAAAAACATACCCAGACGCATTGATGTCCGGGTATGTTTTTTGAAGAGTTCTTATTTTCAGAGGGTGCCGATGTCCATAGCGGCGAAGAAGCCGCCGTGAACAGCGCCCACCACCTGTCCAACCTGCTTGCAATCTCCGATGAGGGTGACCTCCGGAGCCTTGCCGCAGAGCGCGTCGTAAACTGCGCTGTTAGGCGTCATGCCGACGGCATAAAACACTGCGTCGGCGTCCATGTGGCAGGCCGCGCCGTCCTTTTCATAGCGCACGCCACCGTCCTCCACCGCCTGAACCTTCGCGCCGGTAACCGTTTGAACGCCTAACTCTGCCGCTTTGGCGCGCATACCGATGCCATAGCAGTTGCCCGCTTCGGGGGCCACGGACTGCCCCAGCTCCAGCACGGTCACGGACTTGCCCAGATTGGCAAGGTGCATTCCGCACTCCATACCAACCAGACCGCCGCCAATCATAACAACCTGCTTTACGCCGTCCAGCAGCTCCGGCTGGCGGTAAACGTCAAGCGCGTGACGGGCGTGTTCATAACCGGTGATGAACGTGGGGACGATGGGGCTGCTGCCTGCGGCCACAAGAATGTGGTCGGGCTGGAGCGTTTCTACCAGCGCGTCGTCTGCCTCCGTGTTCAGCAGAATGCGCACGGCGGCGTTTTCCGTCTGGCGGACGAGGAACTCCTTATATCGACGGAGGTCGTGTTTCAGGCTGTCACGGTCGGTGAAGTTCAGCAGGCCGCCCAGCTGGCCGCTCTTTTCACAGAGAATGACCTCATGTCCACGCTTGGCGGCGGTGACGGCGGCGCTCATGCCGGCCGGGCCGCCACCGACCACCAGCACCCGCTGGCGGCGCTTGGCGGTACCGATGCCGTCCAGAAAACCAAGCCGCGCTTCCCGGCCCGCCAGGGGGTTGACAGAACAGTCAAAGTGGCGGAAGGCGTTGTCGTGGTCGGTGCAGTGCAGGCACCGCAGGCAGGGGACAATCTCATCCGCACGTCCGGTTTGAGCCTTTTTGGGGAAGTAGGGGTCGGCAATGAGGGCGCGGGAGAGGGAAACGCCGTCCGCCTTTCCGGAGGCGATGATGTCCTCGGCCTCCTCTGGGGAGAGGATAGAGCCGATGACAAAGACGGGGATATGTACCCGGCCGGAGCGCTTAATCTTCTCGGACAGGTCAACCTGAATCATGTGGGGGCGATAAGTGGAGGCCATGAAGTTGAGCACGCCCTCGGCGGAAATCTCCACCAAATCGACATATTCCTGCGCCCGCTCCAGAAAGGCGATGATGTCGTCGCAGGAGAAGTCCTCCTCATTGCGGGAGGAGCCGGAAAGACGCATTTCAATCACCTGCTTGGGGCCTACCCTGTCGCGAGCCCGCTCCAGGCACATCAAGGGGAAGCGCATCCGGTTTTCCAGACTGCCGCCAAACTCGTCGGTGCGGGTGTTGACCAGCGGCGAAAGGAACTGGGGGAACAGCCAGCCGTGGGCGGCGTGGATGAGCACTGTATCAAATCCGGCCCGCACCCAATAGGCGGTGGCGTTGGCAAAAGCGTTTGCCACATCCTCCATGTCCTGCCGCGTCATCTCCTTGATGGGGTCGCCCACCTTGTTCACGCCCGCCACAGGCCCCATGATGGGCTTGGTGTTGTAACGCTGCTTGCAGTTGACGCCGCCGTGGGTGATTTCCACGCTGGCAATGGCGCCGTGCTCTTTGATAGCGGCGGAGATTTCAGAGATGACGGGGAGCGCGTTTTCCGTCAGTTCAGTGCCGGGGGTGTGGGCGCCGCCGTCGCAGATGGGGCACTCGCCTAACGTGACCTGCGCCGCGCCGCCTCTGGCCTTGTGTTCTAAATAGCGGAGGTGGTACTCCGTGGGCAGGCCGTTCACCGTCTGGAACAGCATATTGGGCGCGGACATGATGCGGTTCTTGAAGGTCAGCCCTTTTACCTTCAGCGGCTGGAACAGATGGGGATAACGCTGCTGATACATATGCGACACCCTTTCAAATTGACGTAGTTTTGATGTATCCATCATATAGCAGCGGGTGGGGAAGGTCAAGGTTGTGGAATGTGAACAATTTTTATATGGTGATTGGATTTTGTGATAAAGGGTGCAAAAAAGCGGCGTCCGCATTGCGGACGCCGCTTTTTCCCTTTGTTCAGCCCTTGAACTGTTCCACCAGCTCAGCCACTCTGTCCTTGCAGCCGCCGCAGTGGGTGCCTGCGCCGGTGGCCTCCTGAACAGCCTCCAGCGTGGTGTTGCCGGCCTCGACGGCCTCTTTGATTTGTCCGGCGGTCACACCGGCGCAGAAGCAGATGGTTTCATTCAAATCCATTTTGATGTTCCTCCTTTTTCCTCGTCCGGAAGCGCATGAGCGCATTCCGCTTTCTGCCAATTATAGCGCGAAAACGGGGAAAAGTCCATAGAAAGATGGGGGATATGGAGGGCACAGCCTTATTTGCTTTGATTTTGCTCCAGATTTTTTTCGACCTGCGCGACCAACTCGCTGGGGCGCATATTGAGCGCCAAGGCAATACGCCACAGGGTTTCAAAATTTGCCTGCTTGCTGCCACTTTGCAAATAAAAAGAGGGCTGGGAACATCCCAGCCCTCTTTTATTCTTTCTATGCAATCAACCAAAATACCGCTTCAGCGCGTCCTCACAAGCTCCGTATCATTCGCCTCCGCGCAAGCGCGAAAGCTCACTCACTGCGCTGCTCGTCCTTTCCAAATCAAACCCGCTTCGATAGGCTTTGATTTGGGCGGCTTACTTGAAATATCTTTCAAGTAAGCCCTCAAAGGCCTTACCATGCCGGGCCTCGTCGCGGGCCATCTCGTGGACGGTATCGTGGATAGCGTCCAGACCCAGTTCCTTGGCCTTCTTGGCAAGCTGGAACTTGCCGTCGGTCGCGCCGCACTCGGCGTCCACACGCATCTCCAGATTTTTCTTGGTGGAGTCGGTCACCACCTCACCCAGCAGCTCGGCGAACTTCGCGGCGTGCTCGGCCTCTTCATAAGCGGCCTTCTCCCAGTACAGGCCGATTTCGGGATAGCCCTCGCGGTGCGCCACACGGGCCATGGCCAGGTACATGCCCACCTCGGAGCACTCGCCCTCAAAATTGGAGCGCAGGCCGGAAATAATCTCTTCCGGCGCTTCCTTGGCCACGCCGACAACATGCTCGGCGGCCCAATTCTTGGCCCCGTCGGTCATCTCCTTGAACTTGCTGCCGGAGACACGGCACTGGGGGCAGAATTCGGGAGGCTCAGGCCCCTCATGGACATAACCACAAACCGGACAAACCCACTTTTTCATTGTATATACCTCCATACATGATAAGTTACTCCCTCAATCAGAAGGGAAAGCAAACCAGATGACTGCATCATTAACAGGAATGATTCGCATCTTTGGGTTTAGGATAACATAAAAAGGGCAGGCTGTAAAGCATTTTCTGCCAAAATGTTTATTGCTCCGCCGGTTGCTCACGGCAGGCGGCGCAGACCCCATGAAACGTCAACTCGTGACCGGCCACAGAAAGCCCGTATTGCCGGGCCACCGCATCGTCCAGACCACTGTCCAGCGCGTCCACATGAAGGTCGCGCACCGCGCCGCAGCAGGAGCAGATAAAGTGGCTGTGGGGGGTCAGGTCGCCGTCGAACCGCTCCTGTCCATTGACGACCCCAACGCTTTTAACCAGACCCTGTTCCCGAAAGAAGGACAGGTTGCGGTAGACCGTCCCCAAGCTCAAATCCGCATGAGTTGGTTTAAGCTGCTGGTAAATCCAATCAGCGGTGGGGTGGACGCAGGTTTCACGGATGGCGGCTAAAATCGCCTCTCTTTTTTTACTATATCGAATCGAACGCTCCATATCAGTTCCTCATAATAATAATAATTCCTATCTGCGATTCTAAAATACCATAAAAGAGGCATGGTTGTAAAGTCTCTTTTTGTGGTTTGCGGAGAAAAAATTTCCCACTTTTTGAAAGGACTTGCCAGTTTATGGCGCGAGCCTATATAATATAGGACACAAAAGCAAAAAGGAGTGGCCGAGATGGAAAAAATCAAGATGACAGTCCCCTTGGTGGAGATGGACGGCGACGAGATGACCCGCATCCTGTGGAAGGACATCAAGGAGGAACTGCTGCTTCCTTTTGTCGACCTGAAAACAGAGTATTACGACCTGGGTTTGCCAGAGCGGGAAAAAACCCGCGACCAAGTGACGGTAGATGCCGCCGAGGCCACCAAAAAATACGGCGTAGCGGTGAAGTGCGCCACCATCACCCCCAAT